>JAAZOZ010000221.1 GCA_012797505.1 Smithella sp.
AGTATTATCTCTTTAGTGAAGCGGGGCCGCAGCGCAGGGAATGGCCGCTACCCGGTGATCCCTTTCTGCGTCATAACCTGCGCATTGGTGAAAAGCGCCATGCCGGTTTTCAGCCTCCGGAATCCGAACTTTTCGTAAAACCCTTCTCTGCCCGCCGCCGCATAAAGAATCACATTGCAGCCGGGAAGCCTCTCGAGAATCTTCTGCACGATCAGCGTGCCAACGCCCTGCCGCTGAAACTCGGGAACGACGGCGATATCATAAAGGACCGCCTGGTAAACACCGTCCGCGATCGCCCGGCCGAATCCGATCATCCGGCCTTCGCGATAAGCAAAGACCGTCGTATGACTTGCGGCAAATGCCCTGCAGTGTTCGTCAGGCTCATGATAACTCATGCCGACGCTTTGCAACGTCTGCGTCACATCCTTCCAATCCACGCCGGTCATGTCGTACCTGAATTCGATTTCCATCACAAATCCGATTCCTTTTCCTGACGGGCCATAATCTGCTTTATTATTGCAGAGCAAGGGCTCTGCCTTCCGAAATTGGCGGTCTGGTCGCCGTGGAGGATGAGTTTGCGAACCCGCCACGGAGGCTTACCGGCCCATCATGGTCCTCCACGCAAAACGATTCAGGAAGCTCTCCGATACATTTCCGTCCATTTCCTTCATCAGGCTCCAGGGCGCGGTAAACGAGAGAATGTCTTTACCCAGAAGTTTGCGCAGGTAGAAACGGGCCGATATATCCGTGAGCCCGATCACCGCGCGGGGTCTGGCCTGCCGCGCTTCATCAAATGGATACAGCGCAATGCCGGCACAGCCAGCGCAAAAGGGGATCCGCACATTGTCAATGCCCGGACGCGCGTAGTTGGCCAGAACGACCAGAGCGGAAAGCTGATCCGGATCGACCAGGAGCGTGACCAGCTCCGGCTTTTCTCCCGCTTCCAGGGAGGCAAGCGGCCTGATGACTACGTGAGATCCCTGCGGCTCAATGTCGGGAACCTCGTCCTGCCATTCATCCACCAGCTCCGGCGTCTTTTTAAAGCCCTCGCCCTCGGCAAATTCCGTGATCAGAATTTTCGGCGCGTTCGCCTCGGTCAGCTTTTGAATCACGGCGCGGCCCTGCTCCCAGCCCTCGTTGCCGACGGAAAGGAAGCGCAAAAAACATTCGCGGCCACCCGGGAAATCCTCAGGGCGTGAGCGCCCGAGGCCGAATCCTTCCAGCGCGCCGTGGCACCCGCATGTCCCCTTGGTAATCGCAACGGTCTCTCCTTTGGCGGCCCGGGCCAAAAGCAGCATGGAGCATAAAGGGTGGAGTTCCGCGGCGTCCGCCGGGGGCTCCCAGGTATAATTGATCGCCAGGGGGGGAAATCTCAACGACAAGGCCTCTGCAATATTCGACTGCATATCCATCTCCTTACCGGGAAACTGCCGGCAACCCTTGCCGCCGGTTTTGTCCTCTATATATCACAAAGGCGAAATTTTTGAACGGTGGAGGCAGATAAAGTGATTTTCTTATTCAGTGCCGACCTGCAGGACACCCACGATAAGTAAAATTGATGATTAGATCTGGGAAACCATGAAGGGTTGCGTAGAAAAATGCAATTAAGTGAGTCCCCCGAATCCCCACAGTCCGGTAAATGGCACCCGCTTTTCGATCGTCTATTTTCCTTTGCGTCTTAATTTTAAAATTTTAAACATCGGAAAATATAGAACAATCAGTGCGATGACGATTAAGAAAAAACTGGCTGTAAATGTCATTTTATATGAAAAATGCAATGCGTTCAGATAATCTGACGAAATTGCAGAATCTCTTGTCAATGTCTCGCTGAAGTTCCCTATACCCGCTGAATAAATTGTTTCAAAAAGAATGATCCCGATTGCCAGAGAAGACCGGAGTATTATTTGAAAAATTCCCGCAAAAAGTCCTTTGCGATCGGACGAAACCATATTCATAAAAATCGATGTGGAAGGCGCGTTGTAAATCCCAAATCCCATCCCCATCATCACAAGATAGGCAATAGGAACAACCAGGCCATCGGTATGGAGGCCGAAAATCATAACCGCGCTTCCCGTCATCATACAAATAAAACCTGCCGTTCCAATCGTACGAAAATGAAATCTTGAAAAAATAAATGGGCTTAACAAATCCGTTATGACAAATACCAGTGAATAGATCATCAGTAGCGCGCCATAATAGACTATTCGCATATTCTTAATGTCATCGAAATAAAATGGCATTAAAAAATAATGCCCTCCCTGTAAAATAATCGGGATCGTAATGAGAATGACCACCAGGCCGAAGCCTTTGATTTTGAACAAGTTAACGTCCAGCAGGGGATTGGCGATGCGATTATTCCGTATGATAAAAAGCCCCGCAGATAAAACCCCTGCCCCCAAAAAAGCCCATAGCAGGATTGATCTGTATCCTAACTCCTTAAAGAAACTTATAAAAAGCATAAAGAAAAATGGCATTAGGAATCCG
Source organism: Smithella sp. (assembly GCA_012797505.1). GTDB lineage: Bacteria > Desulfobacterota > Syntrophia > Syntrophales > Smithellaceae > UBA8904. The sequence continues at coordinate 2,485 of JAAZOZ010000221.1, forward strand.
GAGACGGCAGAGGCGATATCAATACTCGGTTTTGCAGCAGTACGTTTTTCATCTACAGGAATACTCCGTATCGCAATGAAATAAAAACATAGCGCCATAATCAGGTTGATGTAAAAATTCCATCTCCACCCCAGATATTCTGTAATTAACCCTCCCACGGGAGCGCCAATAGCCATGGCAATCGCTGAACCAATATTTAAAGCCGCATAACCCCTGACAACCAGATCGCCGGAGAGATATCTGGCAACCGCTGAATACGACGCAACGACAAGCATTGCCCCCCCCAAACCCTGAAAGAAGCGAAAAACGATCAGGCTAAGAACAGTCTGCGCAACTCCACAAAGAATCGAGAATAGCGTGAACAGGAAAACCCCGAGTGTAAAAATTTTTCGAATATCGATAATGTCTGAAAATCTGCCAAGAATAAGCATGGATGAAATGAAGGCCAACAAATAGGCAACTAAAATCCATGATACGAGACCGGTTCCCGTGGAAAACTGTTCGGCCATGACAGGAAGCGAAACAACAAGCCTTGTACCGTCAAAAGACGGCAGAAAATATAAAGAAACGACACTGATTATGAAAATTCGGAAACTGGTTGGCAATTTCTCCACCTTTTAATGAGTAAGAGCTTCCTGTTTGATGGGGCAAATGATATTCAGCAACGGATTTCCTGTGCGTCGAGAGGATTCTATGCATGTAATTGCACGTTCGCCATTTATGACACGAATGGATGCTCTTTTTTACTTTTTGTTGTTTTCAGCGGCCGCGGGAGAAACGCCCGTTTCCTGAGCCAAAAAAGCATCAAGTCTCTTCTTTAAACTTTCCTGATCACACAGGAAGGCAAAATGCCCGCAGACGCCGTTTAGGTCGGCTGTTTGCGCCCCGATCAGGCGGGCGAATGCTTTCGCTTCCTCCCTGCTTGTAACCTGATCCTGGGCGGACGTTATCACCAGGCATTCGGCGCGCACAGCAGCCGCAGCTTTTTGGCGGTCGCCGCCGAAATCTTTTAGAATATCATGACTCATAATGGCCGTGACCTGACGGCTCCAGTTGTATGCGTCATAGCGGGAAAGCTTTTCCTGCTGATCGGCTAGAAAGACAGGGAAAGCGGCGGCGCTCGTGTTGGCTGTACGGTAGTCGGGCGGCCAGACCTGCATGACATGCAAAGGCGCCAGGGCTTTCATGGCCTCTTCACTTCCCTTGCATTCCCCGATCTGCTCAAGAATCCCCATCTGAGCCGACCAGAACAGCAGTTCGTAAGATGTCATCCAGGGACTGCCGGCGATGGGAACGGCCCGGTCCATAAAATCCGGATAGGAAACCATCCACTGGAACGTTGTCATGGCTCCCATGGAGATGCCCGACACGGCGCGGACATGGCGGATATTCAAATGCCGGGTCAGGAGAAGATGCTGGGCGCGAACCAGATCGCGGAGGCTGAACCGCGGAAACGCTTTTCCTTTCTGAAGCGCGCTGTTGGAGGGCGAGGACGACACGTTGTTGGCGAAGGCATCCACCGCAATGATATAGTGCTTCGAACTGTCGAACACCTTGCCGGGACCGATGAAACCGAGATCTGCCAGTTCCTTTGATGTGCCGGCAAGCCAGGTGGAAACCAGCACGACATTGGATTTTTCTTCATTTAAGGCTCCGCGGGTGAGGTAGCCCAGACGACAGTTCTGAATTACGTTCCCGTTTTCCAGTCGGAAATCGCCCAGGTCTGCATACCGGACCGAATCGTCCGACCAAACGTTTCCATAAAAAACAAAGATACTGACGGCGAACAAAAATGTGAATAATTTTGTCTTAAATGTCATGGGACGACTCCTGAAAAAAAGGTTGAGCCATCATAAGCAAAACGATGTGAACAGTCAATCCGGAACAAAAAAGCCTAAACAAACAAGCTTAAACGGCAATGGCACGGGCAAATAAGGAACCCGTAGTCGGTGGCGCACTTCATGCCCGGCAGGAATGCTCTTTACACCACGGTCAGCTTTTTCAGTAGGCAGCAGGATGCCGCCTTCTCCCGGAATCGCCTGTCTTTTTCAGCGGAATTCGTACTTTTAAAAACAAGAACTGCAACCTGGTTTGAGGTTGCGTTTGCTGTCAGGACAAAGGTAGAGCGCCCGCCTATTTTTGACGGTTGAAGATGCAAATCTTCGGAGTGATTAATTCCGCTGCGGCCTGGCCGGTTCAATCGAATCATCTTTTGATCCCTTTCGATCTGTTTTCTTTTGCGTGTCGGATCCGCGCCAGGATATTTTTGTAAAGCGCGGCAAAAAATATACTGATGATCAGGATCGCGAGCGCAGCGGGAACGATCCATGCGGCGGTAAGGGTCTTATTCACGCCGAATAACATCTGCAGCCACAGGATAATAACCCATTGGATACAGTAAATGTTGATAAGATTGGCGCTGGTGCTCGAGATGAAACGCAGCAGGACTTCGTTGCGGACGCTGCGCATGGCAAAAAATACGACAGCGGAAAACATAAAGAAGGCTAAAAAAGACAGCGTGCTGATCATCATGTTTTGCCGGTACTGCGCGTCTCCGGCCAGCACAAACAGCTCCGGAACATTCAAGCCGGTCAGGCTGAGCGCCACCCACAGGCACACAAAAACGGGTGGAATGCCAAACAGCAGTTTTCGATAGAATTTCGGCTTGTCCGCGACGTACTTCAGAAGATTCCCGCAGGTATATCCGAATGTCGGGTAAACGAACCAGAGCATCAGCGGGAAGCTGGTGTCGGAATTCACGTAAACAAAAAGCCCGACCAGCATGTCCATGACAGGGGTTCCTGTTGTGGCTTCCGTCCACAGGCCGGCCGCCGTCTGCAAGACGAGGGCGATTAAGAGCATCACCGGTGGAGCGATCCGGAATTTCATGAAAAGTGCGACCAGAAGGAAGGACAGGCCGGCCAAATGCAGGATATCCACATTCATCAGCGCGCTCAGATACGCCTTCGGCTCCGGAGATCCGGTTCCCGAAAGCGAAATGATCAATAGGGGTATGCCCTCGCGCACGAGATTGAGCAGATAACCGTAAAACAACAAATGCCAGCCGCGATTGGCGAAAGCGGCCGGCGTTTGCCGGGGGGTGTACGCCATGCCGATCCCCATGCAAAACATGAAGAGCGAGGCGCCGACCAAACCGCCGCCTACCTGCAGGACCCACTCGGCGGTTGTGCCCGGCAGGACGCTGGTATCGTATATGCTGAGTTTCTCGTACACATGCACGAAAACCATGCCGATGATGAGGATCACCTTCAGCAGATCAAATTCCGTTTGTCTTCCAGTGTTGCTTTTCTCCAAAGATACAACGGCCATATTCATCTCGCTCAATTGATAATTGATATGAACTTCCTTTTTGTGAGCCGAAGTATATTAAGCCGTCTCTTGTGTGTCAAGAATGTTTTGCCACAATATGTGGGGTACAGCGCGGATGAGCGCGCTGAAGGTATTTGGCAATATTCGTTCTAATGAGAAATCTGCATGCCTTTTGATCTATTCCGATGCCAGGATGGCCAATTTAACCGAAATTTGAGCAAACATCACCCTCATGCATTTTTTTCACAACGCGTTATGACTGAATGTATTCATCCCATGAGTATTCGGGGTCGGCGCAAGCGTCGGCTTGTGGATGTGGCGTATGAGCGAGATCATCAGCGCGATAAACCACATTCCCTTCCTGTTCCAGATACCGCAGGCACACCTGAGAGAATGACGCCCGGATGATCTAACGCGCCAGATTCTCCGTGGACGTCTCATCTTTTGGTGAAAGAGTTCACCCTCCCCCTGCCCCTCCCATCAAGGGAGGGACCTTACCGTGGCGATGTCACAAGAAATCCTACGGATAAAAATCCCTCTTACGGAGAAACCGTGCAGACAACTCTTTGAAGGTGAAGAGACCCTCCATGGAATCCCTCCCATCAAGGGAGGGATCTTACAGTCGAGGAACGGTTTAAAAACCGTTCCCTGCATACTCTCGGAACAGTCGCGACTTTTCCCTACATTGCCTTAGAACGGTCACGATAACCTAATACGCTGAAGGGCACGAGAGGTCACAGGCCGTTCCCAATACCCGTAAACAGGGTGCGTTCGCCCTACATGAAGCTTTCTTCGGCGATGTCGATCGCGCTGCGGTCGCCGAACTTCATCGACTTGAGATAACCGAAGAGTTCGGGAACGTGATTCATGATATAGAACCGGGCCGTGGCGATTTTGCCCTTGTAGAAATCGGCGTCGATTTCGCCTTTCTCTTTCATCCTGGCCGACGCCAGAAGCGCCTGGTCCAGAAGCAGCATGCCGCAGTAAACTCTCGCGCCTGCATGCAGGGTCCGGGTGGCAAAAAGCTGTTTCATCTGGCGGTCGCCCTTCGTCCAGGCGTCATTCATATGGACGATCTCTTTGAAAGCGGTCATGGCTTCCGCCATCATTGCGAATTCCGCCGCGAATGCGTCCGTCTTCTTTTTGGCAACGAAGTCGTCGATTTCCGCCACCCACTTTTTGAACGGCGCGCCGTCCTTCATGGTGAACTTGCGGCCGGTATAATCCTGCGCCTGGATGAAGTTGGTGCCTTCCCAGATACCGTAAATCACGACGTCCCGGTACAGTTCCGCCGGGGCGTACTCTTCCGTGAAGCCGTAGCCGCCGTGGCACTGAATGGCGTCGCCGGTGGTGAGCCGCGCCATATCGGAGGTGTAGGCCTTGCACATGGGGTTGTTGATCGCAAACATGTCATCGTAGTATTCCCGTTCTTCGGGCGTGGCGGCATCCACGGCCAGGTCGCGGTAGAGATAGGACTTGTAAATGAGCGCCCGGCAAGCCTCCAGAACGGCCTTCTGGGACAAAAGCATGCGGCGGACGTCTTCATGTTCGATGATCCGGACGCTGGGACCCTTGGGATTGGTGGAATGTTTGCTCTGTACGCGCAGCTTGGCATAATCCAGCGCGGCGTAATAGGCAGATCCGATGCAGCCCAGCGAGAACAAGCCCGTATTCAGGCGTTCCTCGTTCATATACGCAAACATCTGCTTCATGCCGATGCCGCGTCCGTCTTTCACTTCCGCTTCGCCCACCATCCAGCCGTAGCAGTTGTCGTTTTCACCCATGGCCAGCGTGGCGGTCGTCGATCCGTGAATGCCCAGCTTGTGCTCGATGCCCATGGTGGTGACGTCATTCCAGGCGCCCAGCGAGCCGTCCTCGTTCACCCAGAACTTGGGCACGATGAAAAGCGATATGCCCGCGGTGCCTTCTTTGGCGCCCGGCGTCTTCGCCAGCATCAGATGGATGATGTTTTCGGCCAGGTCATGGTCGCCCGATGAGATGAAGCATTTCGTTCCGGTGAGTTTATACTTGCCGGGCGTGTCTGTGGGAAACGCCTTGCTCTGCACTGCGCCGACTTCGGAGCCCGCGCCCGGTTCGGTAAGCCCCATAGTGCCGCCCCACTCGCCGGTGCGCAGTTTGGGGATGAACAGGTCCTGCTGTTTTTGCGTGGCAAACTCTTGAAGCACGGTGATCGCGCCCTGCGTCAGACACCAGAACATGACGATCGACGGCGACGCGGCGGACTGCATCTCCAGAATCGGCGCATACCAGCACAGCGGTATTTTGCCTTCGCCGCGGTAGCCGAACTGGGGGCCCAGCTCCGCATCCATAATGGTTTTATAAACATTCTTGAACGAGTCCGGCGTCGTTACCGCATGCTCGTTGCCGCCCACAAATTTCGCGCCGGGTTCATCGGCGTCTTTGTTGGCCGGACACATCACGTCGCGGCAGACCTTGAAGTTGACATCGAGGAAGCTGTCGATGTCGTCCATCCCGTAGTAATCCTTGTAAGCGTCAAGGGCCAGGAGCTTTTCCACGCCGAGCCATTCTTTGATCTGGAACATGATGTCGCGGGTCTGATACAACCAATTACTATGAGCCATACTTAAATTCCTCCCGTTGAAAATTAAAGGCGCAAAATGAAACGAATCCATGCCTCCTGCACGAAAGGCTGCGTCGCAATTCCTATTTTGTCATTCCGGGCAAGCGAAGCGCGACCCGGAATCCAGTATTATTAAAAGACTCTGGATTCCCGCCTTCGCGGGAATGACAGCTTTTGACCATTCTGACACAACCCCCGAGCACTGATGAAGGCACTTCATTTACTGCCGTTAAACGTTAATGTCGCGTCCGCCCTTTTCCCGGCAAAAGCGCACACCGCATTATTTCCCCTTGAATACCGCGGCGCGCCGTTCGATAAAAGATTGCAGACCTTCCATCATATCTTCACTTTTCATCACTTCTTCCATAGCCGGATAAATCAATCCCCTGGCGGTTTCTTCTCCCTCAAGCACAGCCAGACGGCTTAATCTCAAAGCATGCGCAACACCCAGCGGAGCGGCTTTGGCCACATGTCTGGCGAGCGCCAGCGCGCGGTCGAACTGCTGCCCCGGTTCAGCAAGCTCCTGAACCAGTCCGAGACGGTAGGCCTCCGGACCGCTCATTTCATCGCCCGTCAGCATGTAGCGCATCGCGTTCGCCCAGCCGATTTCTTTCGCCAGCCTGAGCGTCGCCCCGGCGCCCGGGAAAAATCCGCGCTTGACCTCCAGCATACCGAAGCGCGTGTCAGTGGCGGCAACCCGGATGTCCGTATTGAGCATCATCTCAAAGCCCCAGGTGTAGCAATAGCCATGAACGGCCAGAACAATCGGTTTGCGGCAGCGCTTGTCGCTCATCATGTAAAAGGGATCGATTTCGTTTTCCGCGACAAAAGGAAAGCCCTTGCCCGCGTCAAACGTACCGGCCCAGTCGGTCAACTCCAGACCGGAAGTAAAATGAGGGCCGACGGCATACACAAGGCCGACGCGGGCCTCGGGATCGGCATCAAGCCTGAAATAGGCTTGGGCCAGCTCGTGATACATTCCTTGAGTCATGGCATTGAATTTTTTCGGCCGGTCAACTTCGATGTGCTGGATATGCTCTTCGGTCTTGACGTTGATCGTCATCTGGTGATTCCTCGAACAATTTTTGCTGGCCGCGAGTATAAGGAAAGGGGTCGCGCGTGTCAACGGAATAATCCAAACACAGCGTTTTCTCCCGGAGGAGGGACTGCGCCCCGCAGCGCCCCCCCGGCGGCCTTCTTTTACCTGAACGCTACCGGATGGCCGGCAGGTCGGCAACGATTTCGGCGGCATCGCGAACACAGGGCCGGCAGATCCCATGGAAGCACTGGTTTTCCCGGTAATACGTTTGCCCCTCGGGCGTGGCCAGATTGCAGCCGCTGAGCAGTTCCCGGCAGATACAGGAGCCGTGTTTTGCAGAAAAGCGGTCGATCAACTCGCGCACTTTGGCATACAAAGCATCCGTTTGCGCCCGCTCCTCTTTTTCTCCCCTGCCGTATTTCAATCCCAGCACCATAACGCCCCCGGACACAGCGCCGCAGACCTCTCCCTTTCGTCCCATCCCGGCGCCGAATCCGCATGCAATTTTGAGGGCCGTGTCGGCATCGAGGCCCAGTTCTTCACAAAAGGAAAACAAGACAGATTGGGCGCAATTGTAACCGCCGGTGAACTTTTCTTCGGCTATTGCCGCATGGTTTTTCATGGCCGGACCTTTCTGATCATCTTATTTGGACAAGCGGCATCGTCTTCCGGAAACGCCGCGCCGGAACAATATCATTTTTATTTTAATATTCAAACGATTATTGCCCGTTTTATCGACCATTTTCATGCGCTTTCCACTCACCGCTTTTAAATTTTTCCCTGTTCCGGCATTTTCCGCACGGACGCTTTTCCAACAGTTTATTGATGATTATCCCTTGACAAACGCGAATATAGTTGCATAATACAACCATTATGAAAAATGGAAAGCAAGACGGATTAATGAACGTTTTTGTCGGACTTGCCCAGGCAACCAGATCTTTCAGGCAGGATGCCGCTTTTTGCGAGGGGGTTACGTTTCACCAGTACATTATTCTGGATGCCGTGGCCAAAAATGAAGAGCTGAATATCTCAGATTTGCACCGGATTCTTTCCGTGGAAAAAAGTACGACCACCCGGCTGGTCAATCCCCTGATTCAAAAAGGCCTTTTAACCCGCCAAAAATCCAGCCGCGATTCCAGAGCCTTTGTGCTGAGGCTTACGAAGGAAGGCAGGAATACTCATCAAAATGTTCAGTTATGTCTGGAAGGATTTTTCAATAAAATAGCCGATCATCTGCCGGGGGACAGAAGCGATGATATCCTGCAGTCTGTGCAGATTTTCTTGAACGCCGTCAGGAATGCGGCCGGCATTTGTGATTGTTGTCAATAAGATAAAGGGTAAAATATGGAAGAAAATACGAAAGGCCTTGACGCGGGCGGCAAATTTGAATTTCCGATTATTCAGGAACAAGCGGGATGCGGCTGCGGCGGGGACAACGCAGCGGATGCAGACGATTCGGGGTCCAGTTTGGACCAGCCTTTTGTTTCCGGATCTCTTTCCACGCCCGCAGGCCTCCTGCCGAAAGTATCATCCCGGTTGACGCGTCAGGACCGATGGGGAACGATCAAAGCCCGTTTTGGAGTCGGCAGAATGAACTACGCTGTCCATCCCGGCCTTTATGCGTTAGGAGAACCGGATGAAAATGCGCCCGTCCTGGTCACCGCCAATTACAAAATGAGTTTTGACTGTCTGAGGCAGGCGCTGCCCGGCCGGAATGCCTGGATTCTGGTTTTGGACACCAAAGGCATTAACGTCTGGTGCGCGGCAGGGAAAGGCACGTTCGGGACCAACGAACTGGTTTACCGGATCGAGGCCAGCGGTTTGAAGAAAGTGGTCCGCCACAGAAAAATGGTTCTCCCGCAACTGGGCGCACCCGGCATCGCCGCCCACCAGGTTAAAAAGCTCTCCGGATTCAAGGCGCACTACGGTCCGGTTCGCGCCAGGGATATCCCTGCGTATCTGGACAATGGGCTTAGGGCCTCCAGGGAAATGAGAATCGTTACTTTTCCGCTGGCGGACCGCGCCGTGCTCATCCCGATTGAACTTCTGGGCGCGGCAAAACCCTTTGCGCTCCTATCGCTCGCCCTCTTGGTTCTGGCAGGCATTCTGGGTCGATCCGGATTTCAAACCAACCTGCTCCATGACGGCGTGTTTGCAGTTGTTGCGCTTTTCGCAGCTCTTTTCGGCGGAGCTGTTTTAACTCCGCTGCTTTTGCCCTGGCTCCCGGGGCGGGCGTTCTCCGTCAAGGGTCTTTCGATCGGGCTGGTGACAGCCCTCGCACTGATGATGGCAAGAGGCGTTGATGTCGGGGCATGGGCCGGCAGGGTAGAAGTCCTGGCCTGGCTCCTGATCATTCCGGCCATCGCGGCCTACCTGGCCATGAATTTTACCGGCGCTTCAACCTACACGTCGCTCTCCGGCGTAAAAAAGGAAATGCGGTTTGCTCTGCCTCTGGAAATAACGGCCGGCATTCTCGGCCTGATGGTCTGGATAACGTCATTGATTCTTCGATGGGAGTAGTAAAAATGGGAAGTATGATTTATCTGAAAGATGTTGCCACCCTGGCGCTGGATTCGCAAAAATGCACCGGCTGCGGCATGTGCCTGGATGTTTGCCCTCATGGGGTATTCAAAATGAACGGCCAAGGTCTGCAAATCGCTGATCGCAACGCCTGCATGGAATGCGGCGCGTGCAGCAGAAATTGTCCGGCGGGCGCAATCAGCGTTCAATCGGGCGTCGGCTGCGCCGCTGCCGTCATCAACAGTATGCTGGGACGAAACGGCGGGGAATGCTGCTGCGGACCGCAGACCGGTCAAAATCAAACCGCAAAGAGCGGGGGCTGTTGCTGCTGAACCGGCGGTCCCGACCCGGTCAGGTTGTCCCGGACGGCGGAAAGGACGCTGGCGGCGGCCCCCCCTCCGACAAGACCAAGACACTGTATGTATATGATATAATTATATTTATCTAAGCTCTTGACTTTGACGGGTCTTTCCTGTAAAGGTGTTCCGGTCTTCTCAAAACGACCTCAATACAGTAACGGATAACGGATTTGTACAAAATTTACACCGTCATACCTTCCGCGACACAAAGAAGGTCGTCCTGTACCCGATCCTCTTTGTTTCACGCCAAAAAATCATTCCCGCCCGAAAGGGTGTAAAGGAGGAAATACATCATGAGCAACAGCAGCGCAAAAGAAAGCAGGTTGCCGGTACTCGGCATCAACAGCCTGGGACGCATCGGTAAACTGACCCTGTGGCATCACGTCAACAGAAAGTACTTCAAAGAAATCATCGTCAACCAGGGCCGGGACATCGGCATGGGGATGGAAACCATCGCCCGGCTGATTGAAGCCGACGCGACCTACGGGTTGCTCCACCGGTTTCTGTACGGCATCAAAGCCCAGCCCTGCATTCAGATTACGGACGAAAAAAACGGCAAGATGCTCATCGACGGCATCCCGGTGACGGTCCTGCGGGAACAGCGCAATCCCATGAATATTCCCTGGCGCCAGTACGGGGCGGACATTGTCGTGGACTGCAGCGGCAGCTTCAAAGATCCGACCGTTCCCGTGGACGACAAAAAAGGCTCCATCCGGGGTCACTTAAACGGCGGCGCCAAAGCGGTCATTCATTCCGCGCCTTTCAAGATCAAAAACAAGGCTCTTTCGACGCCGGAAGATACCACGACGCTGATTTACGGCATCAACCATACGGCCTTCAACCCCAAGAAGCACCTGTTGATTTCCGCGGCATCCTGCACCACAACGGGGCTTGCGCACATGGTCAAACCGCTTCTGGACAACAAGGAAACCAGCACCATCCTGACGGCGTCCATGTCCACAATTCATGCCGTGACCAATACGCAGAGCGTTCTGGACAAGCTGCCCAAGGCGGGCGAGAAAGATATCCGCAAAACGCGCAGCATCCTCAACAATATCATTCTGACCTCGACCGGCGCGGCCAAGGCCCTGGCCGAAGTTATTCCGGAAGTTAAAAACATCGGCTTCATGGGCGATTCCATC
>JAAZOZ010000222.1 GCA_012797505.1 Smithella sp.
AGAAAGCCATTTCCTGTACGAGGGCCTTCACAAATTCAGGAATCCGATCAGGGCAGGCAACGGAGTAAAAGCTGCAATAGCCGCATTTGCTTTTACAGAAAGGGATGTGAAGATAAAGACCGGCTTGATCCATATGCATTGATTTAGGTCCTTGGTGCACAAAATATCCATTTGAACGGACATGGGGAGCGTTTTGGTTGATAAATCTTGGCGAAGCGCAGGATAAGCGCTGACAACTGTTTGAGCCGAAGGCGAGTTTTGTCAGCGCCTGAAGCGAGCCGTAGATTTACCCAAAACGCTCACTGTCCGTGAAAAGGATTTTTGTGTGACATATGACCAGCGTGTCGTTAGTCGCTATCCGACTTCAGCACCGCGAGAAACGCGCTCTGCGGGATGCTGACCGACCCGATCATCTTCATGCGCTTCTTGCCTTCCTTCTGCTTCTCCAGCAGTTTTCGTTTGCGCGTGATGTCGCCGCCGTAGCACTTGGCGGTGACGTCCTTGCGGAACGCGCTGATCGTGCTGCGGGCGATGATTTCCGATCCGATGGCGCCCTGAATGGCGATCTTGTACATCTGGCGCGGGATTTCGTCCTTCAGGCGGTCGCAGGCGATCAGCGCCCGGGCGCGGGCGCGCTCCCGGTGGACGATCTGGGAAAGCGCATCGACCTTTTCTCCGTTGACCAGAATGTCCATCAGGACCAGGTTGCTTTCCCGGTAATCGATGATGTCGTAGTCGAACGAGCCGTAGCCCTGCGTGACGGATTTGAACCGGTCGTAAAAGTCGAAAATGACCTCGGCCAGCGGCATTTCGTAAGAGAGTTCCACGCGGCCGGGGCCGGTATAATTCATATTGGAATTGACGCCGCGTTTTTCCATGCACAGCTTCATGACGCTTCCCAGATAGCGCTCCGGCAGCATCATGGAAGCGCGGATATAAGGCTCCTCGCCTTTATCAATTTCCGCGGGGTCAGGATAATGGGCTGGATTGTCGACGTAGATCACTTTGCCGTCTTTGAGGGTGAAGCGGTAACGCACGCTGGGAACGGAAAGAATAATCGACAGGTCATATTCCCTCTCCAGTCTCTCCTGAACGATGTCCAGGTGCAGAAGTCCGAGGAAGCCGCAGCGGAAGCCCTGCCCCAATGCGGCGGAGGAGTCTTTTTCGTAGATGAACGATGCGTCGTTCAGCTTATATTTTTCGAGCGAGTCCGCCAGATCCTGGTAATCGTCGGACGCGATGGGATAGATCGACGCGAAGACCACGGGCTTGACTTCCTTGAATCCCGGCAGAGGCTGCAGGCAGGGCCTGTCCTGGTGTGTGATGGTGTCGCCCGTGCGCACGTCGGAGACGGTCTTGACGCCGGCAATGATGTAGCCTACCTCGCCTGCGGAAAGTTTTTCCCGTCTGGCGCGAGTGAGGAGGAAATGACCGACTTCTTCCACCTTGTAGGTTGCGTTGTTGTACATGAAGCGGATGATGTCGCCGGCTTTGACGGAGCCGTCAAAAACGCGGCAGTGAATGATGGTTCCCCGGTAGGCGTCGTATTTGGCGTCAAAGATCAGAGCCGCGAGCGGATTTTCTTCGCCGCCTGTGGGCGGCGGAATGCGCTCGACAATCGCTTCCAGGATTTCTTCGATGCCGGTGCCTTCCTTGGCGGAAGCCTTGATGTGCGTGTCCGGATCCAGTCCCAGTTCGGAATCAATTTCCTCCAGAACGCGGTCGATGTCGGCCGACGGCAGGTCGATTTTATTGATAATGGGAATGATCTCCAGGTTGTGCTCCATCGCGAGGTAGAGGTTCGCCAGCGTCTGGGCCTGGACGCCCTGCGCCGCGTCGATCAGAAGCAGCACGCCTTCGCAGGAGGCCAGCGACCGTGAGACTTCGTAGGAAAAATCAACATGGCCCGGCGTATCGATCAGGTTCAGGATATAGTCCTTGCCGTCTTTGGCGCGGTAGGGCAGGGAGATGGCATTGCTCTTGATGGTGATGCCGCGTTCGCGCTCGATGTCCATGTTGTCCAGAAGCTGATCCTGAAAATTTCGCTCATTGCAGACGCCGGTGTGCTGGATCAGCCGGTCGGCCAGCGTGGATTTGCCGTGATCGATATGGGCGATAATGCTGAAATTTCTGATATTTTCCATAGGGGTTTAAAAAAAGCCCTCCAAGGAGTCTGGGGGGCTTTTTATCCTAAAAGCGGTCCGGATGCAATTATCCGAGTTTTTTCATCAGGTCTTCGGAAACTTCCTTGACGCCGGCGCGGCCGTCAACGACGATCACTTTGGTTCGTTCCTTGAAGTAATTGACGGCGGCAAGCGTTCCGGTTTTCGTGTCGTAGTAAATGCCGTGGCGCTTGTCGATGGCGGCCGCGTCCTGATCATCGGCGCGGGTGGCAAGCTCTTCGCAGCCGCAAACGCGGCAGACGATCTTGCCGTTTTTCTCCGCCGGTTTGATGGCGTCGATGTAGATGTTGTTCGGATGGTTGTTGTCCATCTTGCAAAGCCTCCGGCCCATGATGCGCTTCTTGGCGGTCTCGCGGTCGAGATCGATTTCAATCACGATATCCAGTTTGATGTTTTCCTTCTGCAGGGCGGCCCAGAGCGCTTCCGCCTGCGCCAGATTGCGGGGAAACCCGTCCAGGAGCCAGCCTTTTTTGGCGTCGTCTTCCTTCAGACGGTTGAGGATCATGGGGATGGTGATATCGTCGGGGACCAGTTCGCCGCGGTCGATGAATGCCTTGGCCTTTTCTCCCAGCGGGGTTTTTTTGGAGATGTTCTGGCGGAATATCACACCCGTTTCAATGTGGGGAACCCCGAATTTCTTCTGCACGATCGCGCCCTGCGTGCCTTTGCCGCTGCCGTTGGGCCCAAATATTAAAATATTCACTTCTCGCATACTCCTTTCATAAAATAGATTAAACCAGCCGCCTTATAATGTATTGTCTCTTTTTTCGCAACTTTAAAGATTGACCGGCGGTTGGCGTTCAAGAATTGGTTTTCTAAACGGTTTTATTAAGACGCCGGTTGCCGGGCGGGCGGTTTCGGATCCGGCTTTTTGCGTTTGTCGGCGCTCAATTCATCGATGGCGGCGGCAATGGCGGCGGCTCTTGGCGTTCCTTCCGTTGTGTATTCCTGCGCCTTGCGGAAATGGAAGAGGGCGCTTTGGGTTTTATTTTCTTTTTTCAGATACAAACCGAAATAATAGTGAAAATCGGCCATTTGGTTGAGCCGGCCATAGGACATGGCAATGTGATAGTTGATGTCCTCGCCTTCCAGGGTTTGATTTTTCAGCTTCAAAAAATAATTCAGGGCGTTTGCATAGTCGCCCTCGGCAAAATACGCTTTGCCCAGGGCCAGCGTCGTTTGATCATTTTCGGGGTTGATTGTGGCCGCCTTGAGCAGATAAAAGCGGGCCAGTTCGGCATTGCCCGTTTTCAGATAGAGCAGGCCGGCGCTTTTCAGAACGTCCTCGTCCCGCGGCGCCAGCGCCAGCGCCTTTTTCAAATTTTCCAGCGCTTCGTTTGTCCGTCCGAGCTGATCGTTCGCGATCGCGAGGGCATACAGCAGGTCCACGTTTTGGGGGTCCTTGGCCAGAGCCTCCGTCAGTTGGCCGCGCCGCTTGTTCAGGTCGCCAGCGTCGGGTGTGATCAAAGCCTGCATGCGCACGATATTCCCGACGATATTGGCCGATCCGCCCGAGCGGCGATACTCGGTTTGCAGCAGGCTTTCCAGATAAAAGATACGGTCATCCGTGCCCGGGTGCGTCAGGAAATAGGAGGGAATGGTTTTGGATAAAAATTCATACTGCTTCATGATTTTGAGGAATTCCACCATGGCCGCCGGATAGTAGCCGGAATGCGCCAGGTAACTGATGCCCAGGCGGTCTGCCTCTTCTTCATGCTCCCTTTGATATTTAAGGCTCATCGTCTGGGCGCCCGCCACGGAAAACATGGCCAGAGCCGCCGAGGCGTCTCCGCCTCCGCCCAGGAGCGCGCCGGCGATGATGCCGGCCAGCATGGCAATGTTGAGCTTCTTGGATTTTTCGATGATGCTGGCGACGTGCCGCGAGTTTGCGTGCGCGATTTCATGCGCCATTACGCCCGCGAGCTGCGCCTCATTTTCGACGACGGTGATCAGCCCTTTGTTGATGTACACATAACCGCCGGGCGTGGCGAAGGCGTTGATGCCCGAACTGTTGAAGACGGTAAATGTGTAGGGAAACGACGCTTTGTTGCTGTGGGCCAGAATCCGGTTGCCGATTTCCGAAACGTAGGCGTTCAGCTTCTGGTCGCGGGACAGGAAATTTCCCTGGTCCAGCTTTTCATAGATTTCCCTGCCCATTTTTTTTTCGTCATCGATGGTGAACGCGGCCCGGGCGTTTGGTGTTGCAAAAAGAAGCAGGGCCAAAACGAGGAAAAAATAAAAATATTGATTTTGAAGCATTTTACGCATAGTTCATTAAACAACCATTTTTTGATGAAAAATTCTACCTGCTTTGTTCGGATTAGGCAAGCCTTCCTTGCGAAGCCAAACGAGGGGAGAGAGGGGAGCGGGAGAAATGACGGGAAAAGTGATCACGATTGACGGGCCGGCAGGCTCCGGAAAAAGTACGGTGAGCAGGGCGCTGGCCGCCAAACTGCAATATCTGTATCTGGACACGGGGGCGCTGTATCGCGCGCTCGCTTACAAGGCGCTGAAGATCAACCTGGACATGAATCATCCCGCTAAACTTGCGGAATTTTGTTCGACCACCGAGGTCACGCTGAAGAATGTGAACGGTAAAATGACGGTTTGGGTGGACGGAGAGGACGTGGGCGAAAAAATCCGCACGGAGGAAGTCGGCCTTGCCGCCTCAGCCATCTCCGCTTTTCCCGTGGTCCGCGAAAAACTGCTTTCCCTGCAGAGGGAAGCGGGCGCGGGCGGCGGCATTGTGGCGGAAGGAAGAGACATGGGATCGGTCGTTTTTCCGGACGCGGATTTCAAATTCTATCTGGACGCCGATCTTGAGGAGAGGATTCGAAGACGACACGACGAACTGGTCTCCAAAAACCGTGCGGCTGAACGATCCGCGATATCCCGGGACATGAAGGCCAGAGATGCGCAGGATACCAACAGAAAAATCGCGCCGCTGACGTCGGCGCCGGACGCCGTCGTCATTGACTCGACGTCCCTGACGGTTTCGGAAGTCCTCCGGGAAATTCTTGAGCATCTGCAAGATCCGCTGATTGCGGATACAAAATAAGCGCGGCTTCCATCAGCGCCTGATTTGTCTTGCTATTTAATATTCGGTATGTTAGGCAACCACCATTAAAAAAGTCTTATAAAAATTAGGGGGTATCAGGTTAATGGTTAACAATAACAACACAAACTCAACAAGTGAAAAGGAGGTTCAGGCAGACTCGTCCGTTTCCATCGCAACAAACCCGTCCACGCAGTCCAAAGAAGAGGATATGGGCTTTAAGGAACTTTATGAGCAGAGCCTTAATCAACTGCAATACGGCGATATCGCCTGCGGCAAAATTGTGCAGATTACCGCGGACACGGTAATGGTGGATGTGGGTTGGAAAACGGAGGGGTTTATTCCCATCAAGGAACTGAAAGACGCCCAGGGAAACGTGAATGTTTCCGTCGGCGACGACATAGAAGTTTTTATCGATAAAAGGGATTCCGAAGGAAATCTGGTCTTGTCCCGGGAGAAAGCGGCCAAATTGAAAGTCTGGGATGAAATCAAGAACGTCAGCGAAAACAATCAAAAAATAAAAGGGACCGTTGTGGAGAAGGTCAAGGGAGGCCTTTCCGTCGATATCGGCATCATCGCTTTCCTGCCCGGTTCGCAAATCGATATCCGTCCGATCAAGGATCTGGACCAGTTCGTCGGCCAGACGCTGGAGTTCAACGTTTTGAAGTATGACCGCAAACGCAACAATGTCGTGCTTTCCCGTAGATCGATTGTGGCTTCCGAGCGCGAAAAGGAAAAGAAAGCCACGCTGGACAATCTTTCCGAGGGCAGCATTGTGGAAGGGGTCATCAAAAATATCACGGACTACGGGATTTTTATCGATCTGGGAGGCATCGACGGATTGCTCCATGTGACGGATATTTCCTGGGGGAGAATCGCCAAACCCTCGGATATTTTTCAAAAGGGCCAGAAAATTACGGTGAAGGTTCTTTCCTTTGACCGTGAGAAGGAAAGAGTTTCCCTGGGGCTGAAGCAGCTTCATGAAAATCCCTGGGAGCACATTTCCGAAAAGTATCCGGTTGGCGTCCTGGTGCAGGGCAAAGTGGTCAACCTGACCGATTACGGCGTGTTTATTGAACTGGAGCCGGGCGTCGAAGGTTTGGTGCATATTTCGGAAATGTACTGGACGCGCGAAATCAAGCATCCGTCCAAGGTGATGAATATCGGGGATGTCGTGAACGTGGTGGTGCTGGAAGTCAATCCGGAGGCCAAGAGGGTCTCCCTCAGCCTGAAGCAGACAACGGCCAATCCCTGGGAAAAGCTGAAGGAAAAATATCCCGTCGGAACGATAGTGAAGGGTCTTGTGCGCAATATCACGAATTTCGGCGTGTTTGTCGGAATCGAGGACGGCATTGACGGCCTGGTCCATGTGTCTGATATTTCCTGGAAACACCGGGTCACCCATCCCTCCGAATATTTCAAGAAAGGCCAGGAGGTGGAAGCGGTTGTCCTGAATATTGACGTGGACAACGAGAAATTCTCCCTGGGCATCAAGCAGATTGAGAAGAATCCCTGGGAGGAACTGCCCAGAAAATACGCGCCCGGCAGCGTGGTGACGGGCAAGATCACCAATTTTACCGACTTCGGGATTTTTGTGGAAATCGAAGACGGCATCGAGGGGCTGGTGCATATTTCCGAAATCAGCCAGAAGCGCGTGAAATCTTCCGCGGAATTGTACAACGTCGGCGACAAGGTGTCCGCGGTGGTCAAGAGCATCGACATCAGGACCAAGAAAATCCGGCTGAGCATCAAGGATATGGAAGCGCCGGCGCCTACGCCCGCATCCAATCCGTATCTCAACAACCGCGAAAATGTCGGATCAACGCTGGCGCAGGCTCTGGCAGACGTAAAAATCGGCAACCAGTCCAAGGAATAGGACATGAGAAAACATCCGGTCGTTGTGGGACTGATTTTGCTCGTTGCGCTGGGAGCGGTCGTGTATTTCATGTCGTACCGGGCGGGGCTTCAGTCCTCCCGCGCCGGATCGAATGCCTTTTCGCTCACCGATAAGATCGGCGTGGTGCCCGTGGAAGGCGTCATCACGGATTCGATCGAAATTGCCGAAAACCTGGAAGCGTTCGGGAATGACCGTTCCATTGTCGCCGTGGTCGTCCGCATTGATTCGCCCGGCGGGGGCGTAGCCGCCTCGCAGGAAATTTACGACGCCGTCGTGGCGCTGAAAAAAAAGAAAAAAGTGGTGGCGTCCATGGGATCGATCGCCGCGTCCGGCGGCCTGCTGATCGCCTGCGCCGCCGATAAAATTGTCGCCAATCCGGGGACCATCACGGGCAGCATATCGGCGGTCATGCAATTCGCCAATCTGGAAGAGCTCATGAAAAAAATCGGCGTGAAGTCCTCCGTGGTCAAAAGCGGCCCGTACAAGGATATCGGATCTCCCATGCGGGAAATGACGCCTGAAGAAAAAATCATCATTCAGGAGCTCATCGACGACATTTATAATCAGTTTATTGATGTGATTGTCCGGGACCGGAAACTTCCCCGCCAGCAGGTGATTGCGATCGGGGACGGCCGCGTCTTCTCGGGGCGCAAAGCCAAGGAATACGGGCTGGTGGATCAATTGGGCGATCTGGCGGCGGCGGCGAAACTGGCCGGCGTTCTGGCCGGAAGCAGTGGCTCCTATGATCTGGTGTATCCTCCGGCAAAGCGCCTTTCCATCCTGGATTACGTCATGGAGAGCGCGGCCAATCAGCTCGCGCGGTCTGTCAGACAAAAAGCTGAAACCTGGGGAGGGGCCGGCTATCTGTACATTCCGTGACCCAAGACCCGCCATGCCGTCATGACCAAAAATGAACTCGTCAAAAAGGTGCGGGTACAATGCAAAATCTACTCGCAAAAGGACATCGCTCTGGCCGTGCAGGCGATCCTGGATGCCGTGGCAGGCGCGTTGAAAAAAAGTGACCGGATCGAGATTCGGGGATTCGGCACGTTTACGGTGCGCGAAAGAAAGGCCAGAGTGGCCCGTAATCCAAAGTCGGGCGCCCGCGTGGCGCTGAAAGACAGAAGGGTCGCTTTTTTTAAAACAGGAAAAGATCTCCGTTTACGGGTGGAGAATCCGGAATGACTTACAAAAACATTATCGTCGACAAGAAAAAGGGCTATGCGGTCATTCGATTCAACCGCGCCCACGAGATGAACGCCCTGTCCAAGGAAATGCGGCTGGAATTCAACGACGCGCTTCTGGACGTGGAGAACGATCCCGAAATCAAGGCGCTGGTGATTACCGGAGGAGAATATGTTTTCTCCGCCGGCATGGACATCAAGGAAATGTCGCTTTTGTCCAATGTGGAGATCGACGACTACTTTGAGTCCATGAAACGGTATCTGAAAAAAATTTATACGTTCCCGAAGCCCGTTATTGCCGCGGTTGGCGGAATTGCCCTGGGCGGAGGATTCAATATCGTGACGGTCTGCGATCTGATTATCGCATCGGAAAGCGCGATTTTCTGTCACCCGGAGCTGAAGTTCGGATTTAGCCCTCTTTTTTATCCGCTGAGCCAGATCGTCGGGGTGAACAAAGCCAAGGAAATCACGATGCTGGGGGAGCCCATCGGCGCGAAAGAAGCGGAAAGAATCGGTCTGGTCAATAAAGTGGCGCCTCCGGAAAAGTTCATGCAGGAAGCCGAAAAAGTCGCACAGACCCTGTCGATGCGGTCGGCCAAAGTCATAGAAGAATTGAAGAATATTTGCGCCGTCGTGCCACGGATGGACAAGATTGCCGCGCTGGACATGGAGCTGTCCATCAGCGGCATGCTGTTTGCGCGGGATGAACGAAAAATTCATATGAATGAAGAGCTGTTCCTGAAGAAACTCCGCAAGAAAAAGCAGAATTAGGCCTTTGCCGGGAAGGGGATCGCAGGCGTTTCCCGCAGAAGGATCATCTTTTTTGAAATTTCCGCTTTACAAATTCTACAGATTGTCCCAGTCATTGCCCGGAGCGGCAAAGTCCTTGAGCTGGTCCCGTCGCTTCTTGTGCTGGAGCTTTTTTAGCGCTTTGGCTTCGATCTGACGGATGCGCTCCCGGGTTACCCCCATCATATCGCCGACTTCCTCGAGAGTAAAAGGCCCGTAATTGCAGGCGACCCAGGTGCAGTTCAGGAAATCTTCATTCTTCAGACGCCATTCACAGGTGGTGTCGGCGCAGATTTCCGCGATGAGAATCCCCTTTTTCTTGCAGACATACTGATTGATCATAAAGGATCGTCCTCTCGTTTAAATAAAATCGCGCGTAATTTATGATTGGATGAGTCGTTTGTCAATCCCGAATCAAATCAAAAAGATATTTTTTCCGGAGGCCGCCTCTCCGGGACATACGTGTGGGGGATCTTGTCATTGTTCCAGTCTTCGGAAACGTAAAGATTGCAATAGCAGCTTCCGAATTCTTTTACGTCCTGGGCCCGGTAAACGCAGGGGCAAAGGATGTCTCGGTCCTTCTCGCGCTCGCCCGTCGCCAGCCGGCAGGGGCAGGAGGAATAGCCGTAACGTTCTTTGTTGACCAGCAAGTCCGAGAGAATCGAAAGCACCCACTCCCTGTCTTTATTGAAATAATACCCTTTGGGTTCCTGGGCTTTTTTCAGAAGATCATACAATTCGGCGGGTTTCATTAGATTCCCAAAGCCTCCCGAAGCGCAGCTTCCTTAAACCCGACGATCACCTGATTGCCGATGACAATCGTCGGAAAGGATCGCTGGGGGTTGTACTGGATCACCTCGTTCAACATGGCCTCACGGTCGGCGCCCTGAAGAAGATCGACATCGGTTGCGTCAAAAACGATCCCGTTTTCGTTTAAAAATTTCTTGGCCGCTTTGCAATGACTGCATGTGCTCAAGGTGTATATTTTTACTGGCTTGGGCATTTTCCGCCTCCTCCGATTTTTTGGTTTTATATAGGATTTCGGGAGGTTCTGTCAAGATGATCTTCGAATCGGGGAGGACAAAGATTTATTGACAAGACCCCTCAATTCATATATCAACAAAACCTCAATCGAGGAAAGATAATATACGGTATGAAACATAAGAGTATTATCGTAGCTGAAGGTTTTCCTTTCATCGTCCTCTCCCTTGTCTTCACTGGTTTTGCAGCTTTTTTCGGCGTGGCCTGGCTGACGATTCTGCTCGCCGCATTGACGATATTTATCATTGCTTTTTTCCGCAACCCCCAGAGGCACTTTCAGGCTGCGGAAAAGCTGGTCATCAGTCCGGCCGACGGCAAAGTCATTAAAATGGAAGAGGTAGATGTCCGGGGCGCAATGGCCGGCCGGTTCAAAAAAATCAGCATCTTTATGAATGTGTTCAATGTTCACGTCAACCGCGCTCCCTACGAAGGAACGATAGAGAAGATATCCTATCACCCGGGGAAATTTGTGTCGGCCAATCTGGACAAAGCCTCGACGGAGAATGAACGCAACGAAGTGCTGATCCGCACGGAAGACGGCCGCGCAATTTGGACCGTGCAGATTGCCGGGCTTATCGCCAGAAGAATTGTGTGCTGGATCCGTGAAGGGGAAACACTTGCCAAAGGCGAACGGTTCGGCATGATCCGTTTCGGTTCCCGTGTTGAGGTTTTTCTGCCTGCCGATTCCCGCGTTGTTGTCCGCCTGAACGATAAGGTCCGGGCGGGACAAACACCACTAGGATACCTTTCATGAATTCAGGGCGCCACATTCGCAATACCCGGCTCAAGAAGGGCATTTATGTTCTGCCGAACCTGATTACCACCGCCAGCTTGTTCATGGGGTTTTATTCGATCATCGCCTCGATTCAGGAGAAGTTCTTTGTGGCGGCGATTGCCATTCTGGTGTCCATGGTCTTCGACGGCCTGGACGGCCGGATCGCCCGCATCACCAACACCACCAGCAAATTCGGCGCGGAATACGATTCTCTGGCGGATCTGATCGCTTTCGGCGTCGCTCCGTCCCTGCTGGCCTTCATGTGGGCGATGTCTTCCTACGGGAAACTGGGCTGGATGGCCGGCTTTCTGTTTGTGACCTGCGGCGCTTTACGTCTGGCGCGGTACAATATTCAGATCGGCCTGATCGACAGCAAGGTTTTTAACGGGCTGCCCATTCCCGCGGCTGCGGCCGTCATTGCCACAACGGTTATATTCGTCAATGATGTCATGGGCATTGAAGGCATTTTCCACAACCCATACGTGATGATCTGCGTCGTCATTCTGGCTTTTTTGATGGTCAGCAACATCAAATACTACAGCGGAAAAGACATGAAGCTCTTTGCCCGCATGCCGTTCATGACTTTTCTGGTGGTGGTCGGCATCTTGCTGGTGATTATTTATAAACCGGAAGTGACGATTTTTGTCATCACCGTCGGCTACGCTTTGTCCGGCCCCGTCTGGTGGCTTTGCAAAGTCATCAACAAGAAGCACGGCACCGAAACGGACGCCAAAGATCTTCCCGGCGGGGAGAAGTGAAGGGATGATCGGGGCGGTCCGGCCATGAGGTTATGAGAATCACCGGCGGGAAGTTTAAAGGAAGAACATTGCATTTTCCCTCCCGGTCATCGTCGAGACCGACGACGGATTTTTTGCGGGAAGCTCTTTTTAATTTACTGGGACCGCAAACGGACCGGAGTTTTCTGGACTTGTTTGCCGGCTCGGGATCCGTGGGATTGGAAGCGGCGAGCCGCGGGGCGAAACAAATTGTTTTTGTTGAAAAAAGCGGAAAACTGATCGGCGTTCTTCGCGAAAATGTTTCTTTATGCGGTTGTTCGGAGCAAGCCCGGATTATTCATGACGGCGTCGCTTCGGCGCTTTGCGTCCTCTACGATCAACCGGGCAGGTTTGATGTTATCTTTGCCGATCCTCCCTACGGTCAGGGCTTCATTGGAGAGACGCTGGGGGCCCTGCGGAACTGTCCGGTCATCCGGGAGGGTGGAATCCTTGTGCTCCAGCATTCCGTCCGGGAACCGCTGCCCGAACTTCCAAAACCCTGGTTGGTGGCGGACCAGAGAAAATATGGGGAAAATCTATTAACGTTTATAAGGATGGACGGCGCATGACACAAGAAAAAACCGGCTACAAAATCGCAATTTATCCCGGCTCGTTTGATCCGATTACCAACGGTCATGTGGATATCATCAAAAGGGGCAGCCGGATCTTTGACAAAATCATCGTTCTGGTTGCCTATAATCCACGAAAATCATTTCTTTTCAGTATGGAAGAGCGTTGCCAGCTCATCCGCGAAATATTCAAGGGTTGTGAATGCATTCAGGTGGACAGCCATGACGGCCTGCTGATTGATTACCTGCAGAAATCCGGCGCCAGCACGATTCTGCGGGGCATGCGCGCCCTTTCAGATTTTGAATATGAATTCCAGATGGCGCTGATGAACCGCCGCCAGACCAAAAACGTCGAGACCGTTTTTCTCATGAGCGGATTCCGATGGTTTTTCACCAGCTCCAATATCATCAAGGAAGTGGCGAGCCTCGGAGGGACGGTCCGGGGGCTGGTTCCGGACAATGTGTATCAAAGACTGCTCGAAAAATATCCCAATAAAAAAACAACAGGAGGTCGTTTGTGAAACTGGCGTCAAGAGTAGCAAAAGTGAAACCGTCGGAGACCCTGGCCATTACGGCCAAAGCCAATGCCCTGCGGGCGCAGGGAAGGGATGTCATCGGTTTTGGCGCAGGCGAACCGGATTTTGACACCCCCGACCACATCAAACAGGCGGCCATCCGGGCCATCGAGGCAGGCTTTACAAAATACACGCCGGTGGGCGGAACGGATGAACTCAAAGACGCGATCATTGCCAAACTGAAGACCGACAACCGCCTGGAGTACAAGCGGTCGCAGGTGGTCGTTTCCTGCGGCGCCAAGCACACGCTGTACAATCTGGCGCAGGCGCTCTTCGAAGAGGGGGATGAAGTCATCATTCCGGCGCCCTACTGGGTTTCCTATCCGGATATCGTCGTGCTGGCCGGAGGAACGCCGGTCATCCTCAACACGCTGGAGAAAGACGGCTTCAAGATGAAGCCCGAACAGCTGAAAGCGTCGATCACCGGCCGCACCCGGGCCGTCATTTTTAACGGTCCGTCCAATCCGACGGGCGCGGCCTATTCGCCGGACGAACTGAAGGCGCTGGCCGCCGTTTTGGCGGATACGGATATTTTTGCCATTTCGGACGACATCTACGAAAAGATCCTCTATGCCGACTTCCCCTTTGCCAATCTCGCCATGGCGGAACCCCGCCTGAAGGACAGAACCATTGTGGTCAACGGCGTTTCCAAGGCGTACGCCATGACCGGCTGGCGGATCGGCTATGCCGCGGGTCCGGAAGAAATCATCGGCGCGATCAGCAAGATCCAGAGCCAGAACACCTCCAACCCGACCTCCATATCGCAAAAGGCGTCGGTTGCCGCGCTTGCCGGCGATCAGCAGGTCGTCTCCATGATGGTCGCGGAATTCAAAAAGAGGAAGGACTATATTGTCGATGCGCTCAACGATATTCCGGGGATTTTCTGTCCGATGCCCGAGGGCGCTTTCTATGTATTCCCCAATGTGTCGGCTCTCTACGGCCGTTCGTACGAGGGGAAGAAAATTTCGAATTCAACGGAGTTTATCGAATATCTGCTTGACGGCGCCAACGTGGCCACTGTGCCGGGGGTGGCATTCGGCAGCGACGATCATATCCGCCTGTCTTACGCGACCTCATTGAAGAACATTGAAGAAGGCGTCCGGAGAATCAAAGACGCCGTCGCGAAGCTGGGTTAAACAATCTTCTGAAGGAAGGGAATCATGGGAGGGATTTTCGGCGTAGTTTCCGAGGACAGTTGTGTTCAAACGCTGTTTTACGGAACGGATTATCATTCTCATCTGGGAACCGAGCACGGCGGCATGGCCGTTTACGGGCCCAGGGGGTTTTACAACACGATTCACGAAATATCGCAGGCGCAGTTCAAGTCGCGGTTTGTCGATGACTACCGGAAGATGGAAGGGCACTCCGGCATCGGCGCCATCGACGACGAATCGCCGCAGCCGCTTATTTTCCGGTCCAAATTCGGCGTTTACGCGGTGGTTGCTACGGGGCTCATCACCAATAAAAGCGAGCTGGTCGGCGAGCTGCTCAACGAAGGCGCGTCCTTTACGGAAGTGGCGGGCGGAGGCGTCAACAATTCGGAAATCGTCGCTTCCCTGATCAACCGGGGCGACAACATTGTCGAGGGCATCGCGTCCATGCGCGGGATTATTGAAGGGTCCATCTGTGTTCTGGTGCTGACGGCGGAAGGCATTTACGCGGCCCGGGACAAGGTCGGACGCTTTCCGCTTGCGCTGGGCCGGAGCAAGGATCCCAACCGGAAATCCTATGTGGTCGCCACCGAAGCCAGCTCCTTTGAGAACCTGGGATATGAACTGCAGCGGTTTCTGGGCCCCGGGGAAATTGCGCTTTTGACCCCCGACGGCGTCCGGCAGCTCAAACCGGAAGGGAGCCAGAAGAAAATATGTTCCTTTCTGTGGATTTATACCGGTTCTCCTTCCTCCATCTACGACGGCGTCGGCGTGGAAAGCACCCGGGAGCGGTGCGGCCGTTATCTGGCCAGGCGCGACCATGTGAAAGTGGATTTCGTCGCAGGCGTCCCGGATTCCGGCGTCGGGCATGCCGTCGGCTACGCCATGGAATCCGGCATTCCCTACCGGCGCCCCCTGGTGAAATACACGCCCGGCTATGGAAGAAGCTACACACCCCCGACCCAGGAAATTCGCGATCTGGTGGCCACCATGAAGCTGGTTGCCGTGCGGGATGTCATTTTCGGCAGCCGGATGGTGATCTGCGACGATTCCATCGTCCGCGGCACGCAGCTGAAGAATTTGACCGTCAAAAAATTATGGGACAACGGCGCGAAGGAAATTCACATTCGCCCGGCCTGTCCGCCGTTGATGTATCCGTGCATTTATGCCTCCTCCACCCGGACAACCTCCGAACTGGTCTGCCGGAAAGCGATCCGCGCGATGGAGGGAAGGGACCTTGAGGATATTTCAGCGTATCTCGACACGACGTCGGCGAAGCACGCGAAAATGATCGACTGGATCCGGCAGGATTTAAACGTGACGTCGCTGAGGTATATGACGATTGAAGACATGATCGCGGCCATCGGCCTTCCGGCGGATCAGCTTTGTCTGCACTGCTGGCTGGGGAAATAACACGTAAAGACACAAGGCGGCTTGACGCGGATCTGCCCGGCAGTTCCGCGCGGCCGCCTTTTTTCGTCAGACGAATCCGTAAGGAGCCTCCTCTCTGCAAATTAGCCATTGCCCGCAGGACATGCACGTGTTATAAAATTTCCAAAGGCAAAGATGAAAGCGCCCGGCATATGGAAGAAGCCTCAATATTCAGAAGAAAGAGCAGAATCATCCGGATCGGGTCCGTCCGGATCGGGGGAGACGAACCGATTGCCGTCCAGTCCATGACCAATACGGACACGCGCAACGTCGCCGCGACGGTGGCCCAGATTAATGCGCTGGAACGCGCGGGTTGCGAAATCGCCCGGGTGGCGATTCCCGACGCCGACGCGGTCCGGGCGCTTCCGGACATCAAAAAAGGGATATCCATTCCGCTGATTGCCGATATTCATTTCCATGCGCAGCTGGCCATCGACGCCGTCAAAAACGGCGCGGATGGCATCCGGATCAATCCGGGCAATATGGCGAAAGAGCGGATTGCCGAGATTGTCCGGACGGCCAAAGAACATCAAACCGCCGTCCGGATCGGCGTCAACGCCGGTTCGCTGCAGAAGGATCTGCTGGCCGAATACGGCGTTTCGGCCCGGGCCCTGTATGAAAGCGCCCTGCGCAGCGTCTCCCTGTTTGAAGATCTGGGCTTTGAGCAAATCAAGCTCTCGCTCAAGTCCTCCGACGTGCCGATGATGGTCGAGGCGTACCGCCTGATCGCCGCCGCCACGGATTATCCCCTGCACCTGGGCGTGACGGAAGCGGGAACGCTGGTGGACGCGGCGGTCAAATCCGCCCTCGGCATCGGCATACTGCTGGCCGAGGGCATCGGCGACACGCTCCGGGTGTCCGTGACGGGTGATCCCGTCTCGGAACTGCCCATCGCTTACAGCATTCTGCGGGCGCTGAAAATCCGGAAAGTCGGAGCGGAAATCATCTCCTGCCCGACGTGCGGGCGCTGCGAAATCGATCTGGCCGGACTGGTGTCGCAGGTGGAACAGGCGCTGGCCGGCAGAAAAAATTACATCAAGGTGGCGCTGATGGGATGTGTGGTCAACGGTCCCGGGGAAGCGGCGGAGGCGGATATCGGCATTGCCGGCGGCCGCGGCTTCGGCATGTTGTTTAAAAAAGGCGTCGCCTGCAAGAAAGTGGAAGAAAAAGATTTTGTCCCGGTGCTGCTCGAGGAAATTCGATCCCTGGACAATGAACCATAAGGAGGAGGAATGCGTTATTCGGAAATGCACCTGCCCACCGGACGGGAAATACCGTCCGATGCGGAGGTGGTCAGCAATCAGCTCATGATCCGGGCGGGAATGATCCGCAAGCTCACCAGCGGCATCTATTCTTATCTGCCGCTCGGTTACCGGGTCATTCGAAAAGTAGAACGGATTGTCCGGGAGGAAATGAACAAAGCCGGCGCCCAGGAAGTGCATCTGCCGATGGTGCAGCCGGCGGAGCTCTGGCAGGAATCGGGCCGCTGGACCTATTACGGCAAGGAGCTGCTCCGGTT
Organism: Smithella sp.; assembly: GCA_012797505.1. Taxonomy (GTDB): domain Bacteria; phylum Desulfobacterota; class Syntrophia; order Syntrophales; family Smithellaceae; genus UBA8904. The sequence goes on from JAAZOZ010000222.1 coordinate 16,946, forward strand.
CCGCGACCGCAACGACCGCGACTACTGTCTGGGGCCCACCCACGAGGAAGTCATCACGGATCTGGTGCGGCACGACATCAAAACCTACCGCCAGCTGCCGCGCAATCTGTATCAGATTCAAACCAAGTTTCGCGATGAGGTCCGTCCGCGGTTCGGCGTGATGCGCTGCCGGGAATTCGGCATGAAGGACGCCTACAGCTTTGACGCGGATGAGGCGGGCGCGGAGAAAAGCTACGAGAAGATGTTTGCCGCCTACAACGCCATCTTCCGACGGTGCGGCCTCAGGTTCCGTCCGGTGGAGGCGGATTCCGGAAGCATCGGCGGAAGCTTTTCCCATGAATTTATGGTGCTGGCCGAATCGGGCGAGGACGCCATCGCTTTTTGCGAAAAATGCAACTATGCGGCCAATCTGGAGAAAGCGGAAATCGCCCGGCCCGAAAAGGCCGCCCCCATCGCTTCGGACCGGCCGGCCCTGGAAAGCGTGGAGACGCCCAACGTGCGCACCATTGAAGAGGTCAGCGCTTTTCTGAACGTCACGCCGCGACAGATTGTCAAGACGCTCATCTTCAACGCGGACGGCAAGGCCTGCGCGGTTCTGATCCGCGGCGATCATGAGGTCAACGAAATCAAGGTGAAAAATATTCTGGGCGCGGCCGAACTGGAACTGGCCGACGACGAGATGATCTTCAAGGCCACCGGCGCGCCGCGCGGCTTTGCGGGACCCGTCGGCGTCAAAGTCCGTGTGATCGCCGACTATTCGATTCTTGATCTGGTGGATATGGTAACCGGGGCGAACCGGGAAGACTACCATCTGAAAAACGTGAACCTCGGGCGGGACTTTACCGTAGAATCTTTCGCGGATCTGCGCGTGGTTCAGCCGGGCGATGCCTGCCCGCGCTGCGGAGGCGAAATCAAATTCGCCCGCGGCATCGAAGTCGGACACGTTTTCAAGCTGGGCACCAAGTACTCCAAGGCCATGAAAGCCGTTTACCTGGATCGGGACGGCAAAGAAAAAACCATGATCATGGGCTGCTACGGCATCGGCATTGGCCGGACCGTGGCCGCCTGCATTGAACAAAACTTTGACCAAAACGGCATCATCTGGCCGATGCCGCTGGCTCCCTATGCCGTGATCGTTACGCCGGTCAATATCAACGAGCCCGATGTGATGAAGGCGGCCGGGGAGATTTACGAAGAACTGCTGGCCGCGGACGTGGAAGTGATTCTGGACGACCGGGACGAGCGCGCAGGCGTGAAATTCAAGGACGCCGATCTGATCGGCATTCCGCTGAGGATTGTCGTGGGGTCCAAGAACCTGGCCCAGGGTCAGGTGGAGCTGAAAATCCGCAAAACCGGCGACAGCCGGCTTTATCCGAAAAGCGATATCGTTTCCGAGGTCCGGACGATCATCGCCCAGGAGCTGAAAACGGCCGGTTGATCCCCAGGCGGGGCAGGAAATCTTCATGCTGAGAATCAACGACATTCTGGATAAGGCACAGACCTATCTGACCTCTGAAGAACTGGAGATGATCCAGAAGGCCTATATTTATTCGGCCACCGTTCATCAGGGCCAGGTGCGCCTGTCCGGGGAGCCCTACCTCACGCATCCCATGGAGGTAGCCGGCATCCTGGTCGATATGAAGATGGACTCCGCGACGATCATCAGCGGCCTGCTGCACGACACGATTGAAGACACGCTTACCACGCGCGAGCAGATCGAACAGGAATTCGGCAAGGATGTCGCTTTTCTCGTCAGCGGATTGACCAAGTTGAGCCGCATTTCCTTCGGATCACAGGAAGAGCGCCAGGCTGAAAATTTCCGGAAGATGATTCTGGCCATGTCTTCCGACATCCGCATCCTGATGGTTCGTCTGGCCGACCGCATCCACAATATGAGAACCCTGCAATACCAGACGGCACAACGGAAGATTTACATCGCGCGGGAAACCATGGACGTCTATGCGCCTCTGGCCAATCGTCTGGGCATCAACTGGATGAAAATGGAGCTGGAAGATCTGTCGTTTCGGTACCTTTCGCCGGACGCCTTCAATGAGATCGCCAGCCGCGTCGCCAAGTCCCAGGAATCGCGAAACCGCTACACCGAAGAAGTCAAGGGCATCATCTTTCGGGAACTGGAGAAGGTGTCGATCCAGGGCGAAGTGGAGGGCCGGGCGAAGCATTTATACGGCATTTATCGAAAAATGCATGAGCAGCACATCAACTTTGACGAAGTGTACGACGTGATTGCGTTTCGCATCATTCTGGATTCCAGCGCGGACAAAAGCTGCTATGAGGCGCTCAGCATCGTGCATGCCCTGTGGAAGCCGGTCCCGGGGCGGTTCAAGGATTACATCGCCATGCCCAAGGCCAACAACTATCAGTCGCTGCATACGGCGGTGATCGGCCCCTACGGCGAACGGGTCGAAATTCAGATCCGGACCCGGGCGATGCATGAGTGGGCGGAAAAAGGAATTGCCGCCCACTGGCGCTACAAGGAAGGGCGGGCGTTTCAGGATCACGAAGACGATCAGATCAAAAAGCTGAGAGAAACCCTGGAGATTCAGCAGGATATCAAGAATCCCCGGGAATTCATGTCCAACCTCAAAATGGCGCTGTTTCCGGACGACGTTTATGTTTTCACGCCGCACGGAGATGTCAAGTCCTTTCCCAAAGGCGCCACCCCCATTGATTTCGCCTACAGCGTCCATACCGACGTCGGCCACCAGTGCACGGGCGCCAAGGTGAACCGCAATATTGTTCCGCTGCGCTATCAACTGCAGAACGGCGATATGGTGGAGATCATCACGCAGTCCGGCCACCATCCCAGCAAGGACTGGCTGAAGTTTGTCGTGACCTCCCGGGCCATTTCCAAAATCCGCAACTGGATCAACGCGGAGGAAAAGAATCGTTCCCTCGCGCTCGGCAAGGATCTGCTGGAAAAGGAATTCAAAAGAAACAACCTGAAATTTGCAACCTATCTCAAATCGGAGGAAATCCGGAAGCTCCTGAAGGAATACTCGCTTTTGACACTGGACGACCTGATTTCCCAGGTGGGCTGCGGACGCATTTCGCCCCGGCAGGTCGTCAATCACTTTGTGGTTCAGGAAACGCCGAAGGAAACGGAGAAGCTTCCTGAAAAAGAAAAGAAAAAACCCGCCGCCGCTCCTTCGCTGGGCATCAGTCTGACCGGCATCGACGACGTCATGGTGCGGTTCGCCAAATGCTGCAATCCCATTCCCGGCGATGAGATCACGGGCTATATCTCGCACGGGCGGGGCATCACCGTTCACACGCAGAATTGTCCGCACCTTCAGAAGCTCGACATCGAACGAATCGTGGAAGTCAACTGGGATCTCCGCCAGAAGAACGCCTATCCGGTGCACATCAAAGTCGTCTGCACCGACCGAAAGGGCGTATTAACGGAAGTGAGTTCGGTCATCACCTCTCTGGACGTCAATATCAGCTTTGCCCAGGTCGAAACGACGGACATGATCGCCAGCTGCAGTTTCATCATCGATGTTTACGATACCCAGCAGCTCAATGCCGTCTTCTCCGCCATTCGCCAGTTGAAAATCGTTCGTTCCATCGAGAGAATCCGCAAGGCCTGATGACCTGTCGCGCCCCCATTTGTCTGTTGACAAACCATCGGACTCTGCTATAAGCAGGCCCAACTCTGTGTGGCGCGCGGAAGAACGTCGTTAGGTGAAAAAAATGTTTCCATCATGGCAGAAATGTACCGTTGTCTTTTTTTGGGTTTTGACGTTGTGCTTTGCGGGGACGGCGGGGTATGCCCAGACGGCAAGGCACGTCGTCGTGATTGACGCGGCGCACGGCGGCGACGACGCCGGAGTTCTCGGGGTTGACGGCGCCGCTGAAAAGGACGTGACGCTTGCCGTTGCGCTGGCCCTCCAGAAGGAACTGTCCACAGGAGGCGGTCTGGAAGTTCTGCTGACCCGCAATACGGACCGGACGTTGTCGCTGGAAGAACGCAAAAAATTCATTCAAAAAGCAAGCCCGGCCCTGGTGTTGAGCCTGCACGCCAATGCCGGCTTCGGCAAAATTGCAACGGGATTTGAACTGTATTATCCCGGCTTTGCCAAGGCCCGCGCCGCAAACAAGGCGGCTCCGGCCGCAGGCACGCCGGACAACCGCCATTTGAACGACACCGTGAAGCTGGCGCGTCTGGTTCAGAAAAATCTGGACAGCCTTTTTCCCCGGCAGGGCCGGGGGCTCCGGGAAGCCGGGATTCCGCTGGCGGAGGGACTGGCAGCGCCCGTGCTGGTCATGGAGATGGGTTTTCTCACGAACGCCGATGGAAAAAAGAAGCTGACCTCCGGAAAAACACAGGCGGAAATTGCCGCGGCGCTGGCGAAAAGCATCAGGGGATTCTTTTAGGAGGCCTGTGTTCAGGAGAAACGCGGACAGAAAATATGACGAGCTGCGACCGATTACCATTGCCAACCGGTATTTGAAAAATGTTCCGGGCTCCGTGATGGTTGAGTTCGGCAACACGAAAGTGCTCTGCGCCGCCTCGCTGGATGAAAAAACAGCGCCTTTTTTAAAAAATACCGGCCGGGGCTGGCTGACGGCGGAATATGCCATGCTGCCCATGTCCACGTCCACTCGTTCGGCGCGCGAATCCGCGCGCGGAAAAGTCGGAGGCAGGACGCATGAAATTCAAAGGCTCATCGGACGATCGCTTCGCGCCGTCACGGACCTGAAGGCTTTCGGCGAGCGGACCATTTATATCGATTGCGACGTCATCCAGGCCGACGGCGGAACACGTACCGCATCCATTACCGGCGCGTTCGTCGCCCTGGTGGATCTTTTCAAGGACATGAAGCAGCAGGGGATCATCCGGGAAATTCCCGTTGCGGATTTTGTTTCGGCCGTCAGTGTCGGGATGGTGGAAAATCAGATTTTGCTGGACCTGGAATATGAAGAAGATTCACGGGCGGACGTGGATATGAATTTTGTCATGACCGGATCCGGCCTTTTTATCGAAGTTCAGGGCACGGCCGAACACGCCCCGTTCGGCAAAGACCAGTTGGATGCGATGACGGCGCTGGCCGCGGGCGGGATCCGGCAAATCATTGCCTGCCAGAAGGAAATCACGGGCGACTGGCGATCATGAGAATCGTTTTGGCAACGAAAAATGAGGGCAAGGTCCGGGAAATCGCGCAGATGATGGAAGGGGCCGGCATTGAAATGTTGTCCCTCAATCATTTTGCAGCCCTGCCTGAGATCGTGGAGGACGGGACAACCTATCTGGAAAACGCTTTGAAAAAAGCGAGAACCGTTTCGGAATTTTTGGGGGAAACCGTTCTGGCCGACGATTCCGGTCTGCAGGTGGATGCCCTCGGGGGCGAACCCGGTGTTTATTCGGCGCGCTACGCGGGCGAGGGCGCCACGGACGAAGAAAACAACGCCAAACTTCTGGCAAAATTGAAAGAGGTTCCCGGGGAGACAAGAACGGCTTCTTTTTTTTGCGCCCTGGTTTTGTATCAACCCGGAGGCCTCTATCACTGTTTTGAAGCCGATTGGCGGGGCCGGATTATTGACGAGGGCCGGGGCGCGAACGGCTTTGGGTATGATCCGATTTTCCTGGATCCAAATTTCAACAGGACCGCGGCGGAATTGCCGCCGGAAATCAAAAACAAGGTCAGTCACCGCGGCCAGGCGTTCGCGAAGTTCAAAGACTGGCTTGCAGCCGGCCGATTAGGATAAAAAACGGGGCGTAGCGCAGCCTGGTAGCGCGCTTGCTTTGGGAGCAAGATGTCGCAAGTTCAAATCTTGCCGCCCCGACCAAATAAAATCAAGGGCTTACGGAAGATTTCGTAAGCCCTTTTCTTTGAAAAATCGCTTGTGGACGCAACAAGGACTAAAAATTTTGTCCATTGCCTCAATTGACGAAGAGATCCTTAAAGCGCATGAGGACGGTGATGTCTCCCTGTGCGGAATACTTCTGTTCCATGAACAGCTTTTGGCCGTCCGCTTTTTGGGTCATGACGTCCATCCAGACCTCGAAGGGCGAATCGATGATCAGATCGGGATGATCCGGCTTTCCCACGCCGGTCCGGAAGGTTCCGTTTTCGACGATAAAATAACATTCCCCCGCCGCCTGTCCGGAAAAATTGAACTGCACGGCCATCTTCGTGCCTCCGGCTTTGCGGGCTTTGAAGGCAAAGCGCATCAGCATCAGGAAGTTTTCGATGGAATCGGGCCGCGGAATTATTTTTTTCTGCTGGGCTTCGCCCAGGGTCACACCCTCGTCAATGCAGGTTTGCCACATCAGGTTTCCCAAGGGCGCCATCTCTTCAAAGGTGGTGATCGGCTTGTGGATTCTTTTCAGGGTTTCCGGGGATATTTTCATGGACCCAACCAGTTCCCGGCCTCCCTGAATCAACGCTTCCCGAACCTCGGAGACTTTTCTGCCGCCGGTCGAATGCAAAAACATTTCAGAGGATGTCCGGTAGATTTCCGCAGCGAGGTGATCGCGGAACAGAAAGCGCGCGTAGAATTTCAGCGCGTCAAAGACGCTTTCTTCCGGGAACCCGGCAACGGAAAGGACAACGACGTGCGGCGCCTTGTGGCGGTAAGGGTGCCGGGTTGCGTCGCCTTGCTTTTCAAAAAAAGGAAGCGCGATGGGAAGCGTCCGCTCGATGAAGGTTTTCATGATGGCATTCACGGTGTAATGAAAAAGAGGGGTGGCCAGGACGACGAGATCGCTGTCCCGGTATTTCGGGAATATCTCCCGGGTCATATCGTCTTTGTGAAGGCAAACGCCCGGGGTTTTGGTCCAGCAGGTAAAGCATCCGATGCAGTACCGGATTTTTTTTCTGCGCAGTTCGACGACCTCCACCTCCGCGCCGGCTTCGCGCATCCCCTGGAGCAGATCCCCCAGGATGATTTCGGTTTTGCTGACGTCCCCTGTCCGGGAGCTGGAATTAAGAGCGAGAACTTTCATGAGCGCCTCCTTGTTTTCTGACGGCTACGGCTTCGATTTCCAGCGGCACGTTTTTGGGAAGGGCGGACACTTCAACCGTGGAACGGGCCGGCGGCTGATCCGGGAAAAAGCCGGCGTAAATTTCGTTGACTACTGCAAAGTTTTCCATGTTGGTTAAAAAAATGGTTGTCTTCACCACATCCGCAAGTGACAAGTCGTTTTCTTCAAGAACGGTTTGAAGATTGGCCAGAACCTGGCGGGCCGCCGGCCCGATGGCCGTGACGACTTCCCCGGTCGCCGGGTTAATCGGCAACTGACCGGAAAGAAAAACCAGACCGCCCGCTTCCACGGCGGCGGAGTAGGGGCCCGAAGCCGGCAATCGGCCTGATTTAAGGATTCGCTTGTTCACGGCTTCGACTCTCTTTTAAGGGAATCGGAAAAAATATAAAGCTTGTCGCCGGGGGAAATCTTTCTGCCGCCGACGTTGTTCCAGATCGTCAGGGCTCTATAAGGTACGTTGAATTGTTTGGCGATGCCCGTCAGCGTATCCCCCTTTTTCACGACATAAACGGAATCGTTTTTCAGAGCGATCCAGTCCGCCAGCAATTTCTCATAACGCTCATGAAAGCCTGCCGCCTGTCCCGCGGGAATATGAATCGAATAGGTTCCGGCGGGCAGGGAATAATATTTGATCTGCGGGTTGAGGTCCTTGATGATTTTAAAATACGTGTTGGCCGCCCCTGCGATGATGTGGAGGGGTACGGGCTCCGGGGCTTTGATCTCAACCGTCTCGCTGTGCCGGGGAGCGTAGAGGTCCGATTTGGAAAGCGAATACCCGAATCGTTCCGGATTGGACATGATGATTTTTGCCGCAAGGATCCGGAAGACATACCGCTGCGTTTCCTGATTCAGGTAAAGCTGATAGTAGTTGTTGACTTTCTGAATCAGCATCTCTGATTTCAGACCGTCTTCCCCCATGTTGTAGGCCGCCGCCGCGAGCGTCCAGGATCCAAAAAGATCATGGAGGTCTTTGAGATAGGTAACGGCCGCCTGCGTGGCCCTGTGAACGTTTCTTCTTTCATCGATGTCGCCGCTGATTTCCAGACCGTATTTTTTCCCCGTGCCTTCGATGAACTGCCAGTATCCCGCAGCGCCTTTGTTGGAGAAGGCCAGCGGCCGGAGGGAGCTTTCCGCGATAGTGATATATTTCAGATCATCGGGGAGCGACTGCGCCTTCAGAACTTTTTCGACGTCGGGGAAATAGCGGTTGGCGCGCTTCAGCCAGAGGATGATGTCGTCGCTGTTGTCCAGAGACACCAGCAGTTCGCGCTCCAGGCGTTCGCGGACATCGGGATCGTCCAGCGGCACCGGTTCACCGCAAAAATCCAGCGGTTCATTGATCCGGATGGCTTCCAGAATGGCCTGCCCGGCGGAGGGCGGCGCCTTGGTTTGAGCATAACTTGCCGACACGCCAATTACGCTGATCAAAAGCAAGGCGCTTAAAAGAAACCGTGCGTAAGACCGTATCTTCAAAACAAATTCTCCCTGGAATAGAGTTTTCCCGGATTACTTTTTTTCGGGTGTGGTGGTCAGTTTCGGATTCGCCATATTGTCGCGGATCTCCTTCCATTCCGAAGAAGCTCCTTTCTTGACCTTCTTGGCTTTCTGGAGAGCCTCTTTTTTTGCTTTTTTCACGTCTTTGGGAAACTCTTCCTTCATTTCTTTGGCGTCCCGTATAACGGCGTCCTTGCTTTCCTTATAAATTTTTACCGTTCCCTGCTTGACCTCTTGGGCCGTTTCCGTAACCGGTTTCGTGACGCTTTTGCCGGATGACGAAGATTCTCCCGCGACGGACATGCCGCTGCTGAAGCAAAAAATAAAGCAGACGGCAAACAAAAAGATGGCAACTTTTTTCATTTTATTTTCTCCTTTAAAAAATAGTTTATTCTTTCCAAAGATCGTCGAGTATTTTTACCGTTTCTCCGGCGGCAAGATCAGGGTGGAGGGCCGTGTCCGCCACGCCGGAGACCACCCGGGTGATGTTGTGGTCGATGCCGGTCTTGGTCCAGACGGCAGCGGCCGGCGCCGTGATATACGCGGAAAACGTGTGATGCATGGTGCCGGGGCGCTCGCCGATGATGTGAACAATGGCTTTGTGCCCGGGAGCATCCGGCGCGTTCCCGAACAGGACTTCTCCGATGCGATACCCCGCCCGCACGCGTCCGCCGCGAAGCACCAGGAGTTCAGGGGCGACCGTCAGGTGTTTTTCCCTCAGGCCCTTTTCTAGATGCGACAGATACGGGGCCAGATGTCCCGGGTCCATGATGGCATGGGCGTTGAGGCCGTCCGACACGATGATTTGCACCTGAACGGCGTCGCCTCTTTTGACCTTCAACTTATGCAGGCTCCGCAGGGACGGCTCATCCAGCTCTTCTCCCGTCTGCGGATGCAGGATGTAATCCGTTCTGTCCTTTGAACGGCTTTGCAGTAAAACGCCATTTGGCAGGGTTGCGATGAAAGACGGCTCCAGTTCCACCCAGATGCATTTTTTGGAATCCGCGTACAGCGCGCGGATTTCCCGGTCCAGTTTCGCTTCCATCTTCCAGGGCCGGCCGTTAAAGCCTTCCGCCAGATAGACGCCGCGTTGGCGGACTTCCCGCATTTTTTTTCGGCCTTCCTGAAAAATGTCCGCGCGGGAGCGCCGGTCTCCTTTTGCCCGCCGGTATGCGTACCAGACCCAAAGGGGCTGACCGAAACGGGAAGTGGGATTTCCCGCTGCGTCGATGACTCCCAGCTTCTGAAAGAAACGCCACATATCGTCGTTGACTTTGTATCCGAATTGTTTGCGCAGGCGCACATGGTCCTGAAAGGCGGTGGTCAGATAGCCCAGCATCGGATCGTTTTTGGTCGGCAGCGCCATGAGGTAGGCCGGATTGGCGGGCATGATCCGGTCCTGGCACCAGTCCAGATCGTCAAGAGAAACATCCATGTGCAGTGTGGAGCAGATGTCCAGCCCGATGGTGAGGCCGTGCAGCTTGCCCATGACAATGTCTTCCAGGCAGCAGCGCACAAGCTGTTCGCGGGTGCGAAAAACTTCCGGGCCGATAAACCCGGCCACGTCGTTGACATGAACCCATTGCGCCGGGGTGCGTCCCGCCTTTTGCTGGGCTTCGGCAACCTTTTTTTTGAGCAGCCGGGCGAAGCCGTATTTGCGCGATTCGTGAATGACCATGTCGGTGCCCTGACCGCTGCCGTTGGTGAAGTCGGCGCCCTGTCCGGTTTCAAAATAAAATCCGTACAGGCCTGTTCTCTGCGATGCGTAGGCCAGCATCTTCTCCAGCGAAATGTCGAACGTGGCGTTGGCTTTGTCGCTGCCCGCCAGACTTTGAAACCACACGCCGGTTGTACCCGGCTGTCTTTTTTCCACTTCCGCCTGAATGTCAATGTGCGCCAGAACGCTGTGCGGGAGAATGTCTTCGAGCCCGAAGGTGCGGCGGATATCGGCAAGCGCCGTCTCCAGGGCGGCAACGGATTCCGGAAGACTGCTGACCGGGTTGGTTCCGAGGACCACATCGCCGGTCGCATACGACCAGCCGGAAAAGATCTGCCAGATTACATCATCCGGGTGATCGGTGGGCGAATTGGGCTGAATGCGGGCGCCCATGTAGCCTCTGGCGCCGATCCTGGTTCCGGCCAGCGGGTTGAAGATTTTCCGTCCCACGGCAGAAAGATCTTCATCGGACATGAGCTTCACGACGCAGCCGATCGCGTCGCTGCACAGGCCGTCGAGGATGGGATGAATATCGGACTCGGGCGACGCGAGCAGAAACGCCTTCAACTGGCCCAGGGTCATGGGACTGCTTTTCCGGACGGCGTCGGGGGAAAGATTTTGGACCAGGCTGGCGTACAGGTTGTCCTCAAATAAAGGATGCTTCAAAATATCCCCGAGCTTCGTATTGGACAGAAGCCGGCGCGCATTGGCCCGGGCGGTTTCGTCGGCAGCGGCCACGCCCAGAATCTGATCACCCTCCTTGAAAGCATTGGCGGCGCCGATGATCTGCCGGTAGGTGACGCGGTTAAACCCGCCTGCCGTGCGGTTCATGAAAGAAAAAAGATCTTCGTTGGGATCCGAGGTCTGAAGGCTCGCCTGCAAATGCGGCGGAAGCAAGGCCGCGCCGGCCAGAGAACCGGCCAGGGCGCAACAAAATTCCCTTCTGCTCATGCGCCCGCCTCTCCTTTCCGTGATAGGACTGATCTTCATTATCCGAGCCTGATGGATGGACCGCTTTCCTGCAAGAATTTTCGTTGGTCAATGACTAATACTTTTTTACGCTTCGTTCAAGTCTGTTGAACATTTCATCGAAAGAAAAACGCCGGAAAGGTTGGTTTGCGCAGGGTTAACCTCGCAGGTCTTTTACGATATGCTTAATAATATCATTGTGTTATAAAATATCGCCTCCTGGTCTGCATTTTTGGCACGGGTTTTTCATTAGGAATAAGGCGAAAGAAACAAAAAAACCCTTGAAGGAGGAAACAGATCATGAAGAAGACCTTAGGAACAATCGTAGCGGCGGCGGCAGTGGTTCTTTTGACGGCAACGTTTGGATTTGC
>JAAZOZ010000223.1 GCA_012797505.1 Smithella sp.
AGATGCAGGAAAGCCTGCGCAAAAGCGAATTTACGCTGGAGGACTTCCGCAATCAGCTGGGGCAGATCAAGAAAATGGGGCCTCTCAAGGACATGATCGGGATGATTCCGGGCATGGGCAAAATCAAAGCGCTCAAGGGCATGGAGCCGGATGACGGGGAGTTGGTGAAGATCGCGGCAATTATTGACTCCATGACGAAGAAAGAACGGAACAATTACCTGATTATTGACGGCCGCAGGCGCAAACGGATCGCTCTGGGAAGCGGAACAACGGTTCAGGACGTCAACCGGCTGCTGAAAAATTACATCGAGATCCGGAAGATGATGAAAAAAATAAACTCCCGGGGCGGCGTGAAGGCGTTGATGAGGAATTTCCCCTTTTAAAATCAAATGAATTATGATAGAAAACAAAATAATTTTTTTGAAGGAGGTTTGGAGTAAAACTACATGGCAGTCAAAATTCGATTAACCCGCATGGGTGCGAAGGGCAAACCGTTTTATCGTATCGTCGCCGCGGACAAGGCATATCCCCGCGACGGAAGATTTCTTGAGATTTTAGGAAATTATGATCCCAAGAAAAATCCCGCGGAAATAACGTTAAAGGAAGACAGGGTTCGCGACTGGTTGTCCAAGGGCGCAAAACCGACGCTGACGGTTTCTCATTTATTGAAGACAAAAGGCATCGCCGCCGCCGTCAAATAGCCGGGTGGATGCCGATCACCAATTAAAAAATACAGGATTAGAACCTCACATCGTTGAACTGAAAAACCCGTAGGAATGTTGAAGCGAATTTTCAGATGCATTAACCAAAACCAGTGGAGGGGCTGACGATGAAAGATCTGATTAAGTATATTTCTCAAGCTTTGGTTGATAATCCTGATCAGGTGGAAGTAACGGAAGTTATCGGCGAGCAAACGTCCGTCATTGAGCTGCGCGTGGCCAAGGAAGATTTGGGAAAGGTCATCGGCAAGCAGGGAAGGACGGCCAAAGCCATCCGCACCATTTTGAGCGCCACCTCCGCCAAAGTCCACAAGCGCGCTGTGCTGGAAATCATTGAATAAAGATGGATCTGTTTGTTTTCGGGGAGATTGTCAAAACCCGCGGTCTCCACGGCTGTCTGAAAGCCCTGTCTTTTTTGGAGTCATCGGAGCTTCTGGAAGGGCTGACGTTTGCTTACCTGGAATCGCCGTCCGGCCGGAAAAGCCGGCATGAAATAAAGAAAATAAACTCTTCCGGTAAATTTCTCTTTCTGGAAATCAAGGATATTGCCGACGTGGACGCGGCCCGGGCGTTCGTCGGGTGTAAACTGCTCCTGCCGCGGGAGATGCTGGAACCTCTCCCGGCGGATGAGTATTACTGGCACGACATCATCGGGCTGGACGTCTATACGCCGGCAGGCCGTCATCTGGGGCGAATAGAATCCATCTTTCCCACGGGCGCCCATGATGTTTATGTCTGCCGGGGAGACGCGGGAGAAATTCTGATCCCCGCGACGGCCGGTATTGTAAAGCAGGTTGACGTTGCCGGAAAAAAAATGATCGTCAACCCTCTGGAAGGCCTTCTGCCGTGATCCGATTCGACGTTTTGTCCATTTTTCCGGAAATGCTGCAATCGCCCCTGGAGTTCAGCCTTTTGAAAAAGGCCCGGGAAAAGGGGCTGATCGAGGTCGGCCTGCATAACATCCGCGATTGGACCCGGGACAAACACCACATGACGGACGACGCTCCCTACGGCGGGGGCTGCGGAATGGTCATGAAAGTCGAGCCGGTGGCGCGGGCTGTGGCGGCGGTGAAACAGGCCGGGGAGGCCTCGCTGGTGGTTCTGCTGACGCCCCAGGGGGAAATCTTCAACCAGACCATAGCGGCCGAGCTTGCCCGGCAGAAACAGATCATTCTGATTTGCGGGCGATATGAAGGATTTGACGAGCGGATTCGGGAACACCTGGCGGACCGGGAGATATCACTGGGCGACTATATTCTGACGGGAGGGGAGCTTTCCGCGCTGGTGGTGATCGATGCGACAGCCAGACTGATTCCCGGCGTGCTGGGAAACGACGCCTCCGCGTCCAGGGAATCTTTTTCACAAGGTCTTCTGGAATATCCGCAGTACACTCGCCCGGCTGAGTATTCAGGATGGAGTGTTCCGGAGGTGCTGCTTTCCGGTAACCATGCCCAAATCGAGCGCTGGCAGCGGATTGAAGCGCTTCGCCGGACGTGGCGCAGAAGGCCTGAACTGCTTGAAAAAATAGAGCTCAGTGAAGAAGACAGAACGTTTCTGGAAAAAATTAAACAGGGCCGGATATAAAGGCTTGATTTTCAGACGGGTTTGGGGTAATGAAACCCACTTTTAAAGGCAGAGTAATTCGTATCTTGAAGGTTGCAGGAGGAACAAGAACATGAATGTATTGGAAATGATTGAGAAAGAACAGATGAGAGGCGATATTCCCGCCTTTAAAACGGGCGACACCGTTAAAGTATATGTGCGGATCATTGAAGGACAGAAGCAGAGAATTCAGGCTTTTGAAGGCGTGGTCATCCGCAAGCGCCGCGGCAACAGCCGGGCGAACTTCACGGTTCGAAAGGTGTCCTACGGCGTTGGCGTTGAAAGAACGTTCCCCATGCATTCGCCGGTGATTGACCGCGTTGAAGTGGTCTCCCGCGGAGTGGTCCGCCGCTCGCGTCTGTACTATCTGAGAAGCCTCAGAGGGAAAAAGGCAAGAATCAAGGAAGCCGCCAACAACTGATGCCGTAAAGACGGGTTAGTTTTTTTCGATGAATATATTCGAAAGGCTTGCGCAGGTTGAAGGCTATCAATATGTCGCGGGTGTTGACGAAGCAGGCCGGGGGCCGCTGGCGGGCCCGGTGGTCGCCGCAGCCGTGATTTTTCCCCCCGAATATTCCAATTCTGAAATCAACGATTCCAAGAAACTGACCGCCTGCAAAAGAGACGAACTCTACCGGATCATCACCGAAGAGGCGGCGGCCGTAGGCGTCGGCGTTGTGGAGGCGGACGTCATCGACCGGATCAACATCCTTCAGGCGTCGCTTCAGGCGATGCGCGAAGCGGTGCTGGACCTTTTGGTGAAACCGGATTATCTCCTGATTGACGGGCTTCACCCGATCGACTTTGACGTACCGCAAAAGACGATCGTCAAAGGGGATTCACTCAGTGTGTCCATCGCCGCCGCGTCCATCATCGCCAAGGTTTCGCGCGACCGGATCATGGAGATGTATCACCGCCAGTTTCCCCAGTACAACTTTCTGCAGAATAAAGGCTACGGCACGGCCGGGCATCGAAAAATCCTCCGGGAAATCGGCATGTGTAAAATTCATCGCCGTTCCTTTCATTTAAAAAACAAAAATCTTCCGCAAACCGCGCTGGACTGGTCTGAATGAATGAGCTCAAAGACAGGCGAAAAATCGTCACCGGCAAAAGCGGAGAAGGGATTGCCGCGGGTTTTTTGACGCAAAGCGGTTATCAGATTCTCGATGTCAATTACCGCTGTCCCATCGGTGAAATCGACATCGTTGCCCGCGAAAAGGGCGAACTCGTGTTTGTGGAAGTCAAGACGCGAAAATCAAGCGCGCTGGGCTACCCGGAGCAGGCGGTGGGCACGGCCAAACAGAAAAAAATGTCGCAACTGGCGCTGTGGTATCTGCGGGACAAAAAGGTCGGGGACGCCCCCGTCCGCTTTGACGTGGTGGCCATTCTGATGCTTCCGTCCGGAAACGACATCCGCCTGATCCGCAACGCTTTCGACTTTATTCCCTTTGGATAGCAATCCTCATTTCGCGCTTTTTTGCGTAAGCGGCGGCGTCTGATCTTAAAAGCGGGTCAGGGCCGGTTTGCCGATCGGAAACACGTTGAAGCCGATCTCAAAGCACTTCCGGTGATCGACGATATTGCGGCCGTCGAACAGGAAGGCGGGTTTGACCATGGATTTGTAGATTTTCCGGTAATCCAGCTTCCGGTAGGCCTCCCAATCCGTCATGACAGCCAGCGCGTGGCAGCCTTCCGCCGCCCGATAGGGGTCTTCGACATAGCTGATCTTTCCTTTTTCATGCGCCAGATCGGCCTCGGCATTGGAAAGCGCCTGGGGATCGGAAATGACCACTTCGGCATGCTCCGCCAGCAGTTTTCTTGTGATGTGGATGGCCGGGCTTTCGCGCGTGTCGCCGGTGTCGGCTTTGAAGGCAAACCCCAGGACGCAGATTTTTTTCCCGGCCAGCGTGTTGAACATGGATCGCAGGATATTGGCGATGAACCGGTCCTGCTGGTATTCATTGATTTTGACGACGCTTTCCCAGTAGGCGGCCACTTCCGGCAGACCGTAAAAACGGCACAGGTAAACCAGGTTGAGGATGTCTTTCTTGAAGCAGGATCCGCCGAAACCGATGCCCGCCTTGAGAAATTTGGCGCCGATGCGGCTGTCCGTGCCCACGGCGTGCGCGACTTCGGAGATGTCGGCGTCCGCCTTTTCACAAAGCGCCGATATGGAATTGATGGAGGATACCCGCTGCGCCAGAAAGGCGTTGGCCACCAGTTTGGAAAGTTCGGCGCTCCAGATGTTCGAGGTGATGATCTTTTCTCGCGGCAGCCAGCGGGTGTAAATTTCCACAAGCGCGGCGCGGGCGGCCAGGCCGCTTCTGGTTTCGCGCGAACCGATCAACACCCGGTCGGGATTTTCCAGATCGCTGACGGCGGTTCCCTCCGCCATGAATTCCGGATTGGAAAGGACGTCAAACGTGACGTTTTTCTTTCCCGACGACAGGATCCGTTCCATCGCCTGCGCCGTTTTGATCGGCAGCGTGCTTTTTTCAATGACGATTTTCGGGGTTTTTGAATTTTCGAGAATCTGCCGGGCGGTTTTTTCCCAGTACTGCAGGTCGGCGGCCATGCCGGCGCCCGCGCCGAAGGTTTTGGTCGGTGTGTTGACGCAGACGAAAATGATGTCGTTTTCCTGAATCTGCCCTTCGACGTCCGTGGAAAAGAAAAGATTCCGGCCGCGCGTTTTCCGGACGATGGCGTCCAGGCCGGGTTCATAAACGGGAAGCCGGTCGGAGTTCCAGGCGGCGATGCGCTCGGGATTGATGTCCACGACGGTCACTTTGTAGTCCGGGCATTTGGAGGCGATCATCACCATCGAGGGGGCTCCGACATAGCCTGCGCCAATGCCGAGAATTTTTTTCTTGAATTTCATGCTGTTCCGTTTCCTCCCGCCTTGGTCAGGCTGTTTTCAGAATTTCTTTGAAATAGGCAATCGTGCCGATCAGGCCCTTTTCCAGCGAAATCGTCGGCTGCCATCCCAGTTTTTCCCGCGCCAGGGCAATATCGGGTTTGCGCTGCGCCGGGTCATCGGACGGCAGCGGTTGAAAAACGATCTGCGATGTGCTGCCCGTCAGTTCTATCACCAGGCGCGCCAGCTGCAGGATGGTGAATTCGCCGGGATTGCCGATATTCACCGGTCCGAAGAAATCGTCCGGCGTGTTCATCAGCCGGATCAGTCCGTCAATCAGATCGCCTGCGTAGCAGAAGGAGCGCGTGTGGCTGCCGTCGCCGTAAACGGTGATGTCCCGGTTCTGCAGGGCCTGAAGGATGAAGTTGCTGACGACGCGTCCGTCATTGACGGCCATGCGCGGTCCGTAGGTATTGAAGATGCGCGCGATTTTCGTGTTGACGGCATTTTGCCGCCGGTAGTCCATCATCAGGCATTCCGCTGCCCTCTTGCCTTCGTCATAGCAGCTGCGGATGCCGATGGGATTGACGCGGCCCCAGTAGGATTCCCGCTGGGGATGGACGTCCGGATCGCCGTAAACTTCCGAAGTAGAAGCTTGAAGGACTTTTGCCCGGGTCCGTTTGGCGATGCCCAGGACGTTGATGGCCCCCATGACATTGGTTTTGATCGTCTTGATGGGATTGAACTGATAGTGCACGGGCGAGGCCGGGCAGGCGAGGTTGTAGATTTCGTCCACCTCCAGATAGATGGGATTGATGATATCGTGCCGGATCAGTTCGAAATGCGCCTGTCCCATCAGGTGGGCGATGTTGTTTTTATGGCCGGTAAAAAAATTGTCCAGGCAGATCACATCATGGCCTTCGCTCAAAAGGCGTTCACACAGATGGGAGCCTAAAAAACCTGCTCCGCCGGTAATTAAGATTCGTTTCATGTCGGGTTTGCTGTTCTTCCTGGTAGTATTTTATTTTCGTCTCTGCTAATAAAGCCGAAGGACAAAGATGTCAACCATAAAAAGAGTCTGAAAGGCGGTGCAATGGACAAAGAAACACAGGGCGTTCTTTATATGGTGGCCACGCCGATCGGCAATCTGGAGGACATTACCCTCCGGGCGCTGCGCGTGCTCAGGGAGGTTGACCTGATTGCCGCGGAAGACACCCGCCGTTCCGGAATCCTGCTTTCCGCGTATGAGATCAAAACGCCCATGATCAGCCTGCACGAGCACAACGAAAAGGAACGCAGCCGGGTGGTGCTTTCCAGGCTGCGGGACGGACTGAGCGTCGCGTACGTCTCTGACGCCGGGACGCCCTGCGTCTCCGATCCGGGCCATCATCTCGTTTGTGTTGCGCTGGCCAACGGCATCCGGGTCGTGCCCGTTCCGGGAGCTTCCGCGCTGCCTGCGGCTCTGTCGGTCTGCGGCTTTGACGCCGAGCCGTTTTTGTTCTGCGGTTTTCTGCCTCCCCGGCAAAACCGGCGCCGCCGCTTTCTGGAGGCCGTCAGCGATGAAGAATATACGATCATTTTCTACGAGTCTCCGGCTCGAATCCGCGAAACCCTGGAAGATGCGCTGGACATTCTGGGAGACCGGCAGGCCGTTGTGGCGCGTGAATTGACCAAGGTGTTTGAAGAGATTCGGCAGGGGCGGATTTCAGACTTGTTGGCCCGGGCGTCCACCGCAAAAAGCAAAGGGGAATTTACGGTAATGGTGCGGGCGGCCGTCCGAAAGCCCGCGCCGCTTTCGGAGGAGGAGATTCAGGCCACGCTTTTGAACATTCGTTCGAGGAAACCCGTTTCGCTGCGGGATGCGGTTGCGGAGGCTGCAAGGCTAACCGGAACTCCCAGAAAAAAAATATACGATGCGGCCGTCAAAATCCGCCGGAAATTTTC
>JAAZOZ010000224.1 GCA_012797505.1 Smithella sp.
ATACCGTGACGCACCCTGGCGTCGCAGCCTGTGCCCTATGCGCAGGCCGCATGACAGATCGGAAGACCGGCGCGGCGTGGACAAGAGCGAATATTCATTGCCATCGGTTTGAAATCATTGTATGAAAACCGCACTCTCAAAGCCGGAGCCGCGGGTGGTGTCACGGGGTCCGGCAAAGGGTAAAAGTTCAATATCTGCGTCATAAGTTCCCTTGATGCTTCCACAATGAATGATCGGATGATGACATGACGCCTGAAGCATTCATCGCCCTCTGGAAAGACAACGAACTCACCGAGCGCGCCGGAGCGCAGGCGCATTTTGACGATCTGTGCGATCTTCTCGGCGTGGACAAGCCGCGCGACCCCGACAACTATTGCTTCGAACGCGGGGCCAAAAAATCGGACGGCGGCGACGGCTGGGCCGATGTCTGGAAACGCGGTTTTTTCGGCTGGGAAAACAAGAAGCCGGGGCGCAACCTCGACGCCGCCCTGAAGCAGCTCACCGACTATGCGCTGAAACTGGAAAATCCGCCCATCTTGGTCGTCTCCGACCGGGAGCGGATCATCATTCACACCGCATTCACCGGCTACCCGGACGAGCCGCGCGAAATCCGCATCCATGAACTGATCGATCCCGAAAAACGGCAGCTCTTGCGCTGGGTCTTCACGGATCCCCGGAAGCTCCGTCCCGAAAAATCCACCGCCGCGATCACAGCCGATGCCGCCGGTCACTTTGCCGCCCTGGCCAAGGCCATGCGGGAACGCGGACTGGACGGCCAGGGCGTAGCCCACTTTCTTGTTCAATGCCTGTTTTGCATGTTCGCCGAAGATGAAGACCTGCTCCCCGGCAACGTCTTCACCGAAATTCTCAAGAACGCCGGCGACAACGCCGAAAAGGCCGTCAAACGGATCACCCGGCTTTTCACCGCCATGCAGCAGCAATCCGGCGGCGAATACGGCGACCACGACATCGCCTGGTTCAACGGCGGCCTTTTTATGAAAATCGATATTCCTCCATTGACCGCCGACGATATAAACGCCCTGCTCCATGCCGCCGATACGGACTGGCGCTCCGTCGATCCTACGATCTTCGGCACCCTCTTCGAGCGCGGCCTTGATCCGGCGGCCCGCGCGCCGCTGGGAGCTCACTACACCGACACCGGCACGATTGCCAAATTGATCCAGCCGCTGATTACCGAATCGCTGATGAACCGATGGCAAGCGGTCAAAGCAACGATCGCCGCCGGACAGGGCAAGGGCCGTCGCACCAATGACTACAAGGATTCGCTCGACGCCTATCAGGGTTTCCTGTCTGGTCTTCAACGCTTTCAGGTTCTCGATCCGGCCTGCGGCTCGGGGAATTTTCTTTTCCTTGCCCTGAAGGCCCTGCGGGATGTGGAAAAGCAGGTTCATCTGGATGCCCAGGAATTCGGGTTTGAACCCGAACTGCTCATGCAAACCGGTCCGCACAACATTCGCGGCATGGAAGTCAACGAATACGCCGCCGAACTCGCCCGCGTCACCGTCTGGATCGGCGACATCCAATGGTGCCGCCGCAACGGCCGGGAGATCGCCCGGGACCCCATCCTGCGCCCCCTGGACGGCATCGAGCATCGCGACGCGCTGCTCAACCCCGACGGCGGCGAATCGGTCTGGCCGGAAGCGGACGTGATCATCGGCAATCCGCCCTTCCTGGGCGACAAGATGATGCGCGGCGAGCTGGGCGATCTCTACGTCGATCGGCTGCGGGGCCGCTATGAAGGCCGTGTGCCCGGCGGCGCCGACCTGGTGACCTACTGGTTCGAGAAGGCCCGGGCGCAGATCGAGACAGGCAAGGCAACGGCGGCGGGCCTGGTCGCCACCAACTCCATCCGCCAGAAGCGCAACCGCGCCGTCCTGGAGCGGATCCTCGCCACCACCCGCATCTTTGAAGCCTGGTCCGACGAAGATTGGGTCAACGAAGGGGCGGCAGTCCGTGTCAGTCTGATCTGCTTCGGCAAGGTCGGCGGCGAGCCGCGACTGGACGGCAAGCCCGTGGCCGCCATCCATGCCGATCTGACCGGAAGCGCGCCGGGCCAAGCGGCAACGGACCTCACGCAAGCGCAACCGCTCCCCGCCAACAAGGGGCGCTCCTTCTTCGGCGTCTGCCTGGCCGGCCCCTTCAAGGTGGACACGGCCACGGCCCTGAAATGGCTCAGGGAGTCGGGCAACCCCAACGGCCGTCCCAACAGCGACGTGGTGCGGCCCATCTACAACGGCGCCGACATCACCCGGCGCTGGGCAGGCAACTGGGTGGTGGACTTCGCAGCCCTTGATCTGGCCGCTGCCGCCGACTACCTTGCACCCTTCGCCTACGTGGAGGCCGCTGTCAAACCGATCCGGATCGGCAATCGCGAGGCAGTGCGGGCCGAAAAATGGTGGCGGCACGGTCGTTTTCGTCCCGAGCTGCGCACGGCACTGGCGGGCCTCACCCACTACATCGCCACGCCGGAGACGGCCAAGCATCGCTTCTTCGTCAAATTTCCGGTGGCCGTGGCGCCCGAACACAAACTCATCGTCATCCCCCGTCAGGACGACGCGACCCTGGGAATCCTCTCCTCGCGCATCCATTGCTTGTGGGCAATTGAAAACGGGGGCCGTTTGGGCGTCGGCAACGATCCGGTCTACAACTCGAGCCTCTGCTTTGAAACCTTCCCCTTCCCGGATGGGTTCAACCTCCAGGCCAAGACCGCTCCCGAGGGCGATGCCTTCGCCGCCATCGCCGCTGCTGCCGCGGACCTCGCGGCCTGGCGGGAAAAGTGGCTCAATCCCGAGGGCTGGCTCGACTGGGAAATCACGCCGGAGGAGGAGCAGGCGGGCTTCCCGCCGCGACCGGTCCCCAAACCGGAACATGCAGTAGCCTGGAAGAAGCGCACGCTGACCAATCTCTACAACGAAAAACCCGCCGGGCTGACGCTCCGCCAGGCACAACTGGATCAGGCCGTCGCCGCTGCCTACGGCTGGACCGACTACGGCCCGGAACTTTTCGACAGTGAAATCCTCCGCCGCCTCCTGGCCCTGAACCGGGAACGGGCGAAGAGAGAGAAGTCATCGGAGAAGGCATGAGAAAAGAGAAGCCGCCGCTCTCTTTCCCTTTGCAATCCCACGAAATTCTGCTATGTCCTTCTCAACTGGCCTGCCCAGGGCTGCACACCCGATGACGGCAGGCGTAGGGACGCATGCCGGTGCGGCGGCATGGCTGTCGCTTCATTGCTGATTAGCGACTCACGCCCTGCTGG
>JAAZOZ010000225.1 GCA_012797505.1 Smithella sp.
AAGGGAGCGCTGGCCGCCTATGTCGGGGCATTCAACGCCCTGGTGAAAGATCCGAAGGTGGATGTTCTTTTCATGCACTTCTTCATCGGCCTCTATCCCAACTACGACCGGCTGAAAATTTTCAAAGAGGCGGCGGATCGTGAAGGAAAAGTATTGATTCTCTGGGTCATCGGCCGGCGCGACGCGCTTCGGGCCTTCAAACGCGAGGCCCAGGAGTGCGGAATCCCCGCCCACGGAGAGCTGTTCCGCGCGGTCGAGTGCCTGGCGGCCGCCTCCCGCTACAGGCCGCGCAAAAAAACGCCGTCCCTGACCGCCGCCTCACGGGCCACACTGCCGCCCAAGGCAACGGCGATTCTTGCCGCCTGCCCCGGTCTCGTCTGGGATGAATACGACAGCAAGAACCTGCTCAAAATCTTCGGCGTCCCGACCGTGAAAGAAAAAATTGTTCTTTCGGCGACAGGGGCAGTTGCCGCCGCCCGCGAAATCGGCTTCCCCATTGTCCTCAAGGGACTGGCCGAAGGTCAGGCGCACAAAACGGAATCGGGGCTGGTCCGGCTGGGCCTGTCATCCGCCTCAGAAATTCGGGGCGCCTTTGCCGATCTGACAAGAAAGCTGAAGGGAAAAGGAAGAATTCTTCTGCAAAAGCAGATGCCTGCGGAATATGAACTGATTGCCGGCGTATTGCGCGATTCTCAGTTCGGCCCCTGCGTGATGTTCGGCCTGGGCGGCATTTTTGCCGAACTGCAGAAGGACGTCGTCTTCGCGCCCGCCCCTCTTTCCACATCGACCGCCCGGGAGCTGATCGGACGCATCTCCGGCCGGAAACTGCTCGCGGGCTTCCGCGGCCGAAAACCGCTGGATTTGAAAATCATGGCGGACATTCTCGTCAACCTGGGCAACCTCGCCTGCGCCTGCCCGGACATCGGCCAGATCGACGTCAACCCGCTTGTGGTCTATCGCGGGAAGCCCGTTGCGGTCGATGCGACAGTCGTGAGGGGTAATGGGTCATAGGCAATAGGCGAGGGGCAATGGGCGGTAGGGGAAAAGCTCATGGCTCATGGCTCATGGCTCATGGCTGGTGCCTTTCGACGTGCTTAGGGGGACAAGAACATGCGAGAGACAATAGGTATAATGTATGGAATGGTGCAAATTGTTTCGTCAAAGGAGCTATTTTTTGTAAGACAAAAACTCTTCTATGTTCATTCCTATATCGTGGGCAATCTGACGCAGAAGAATTGGAGAGATATCTCTTCCCTTGTGAAATGGTACAGTTGTGCCCCTACCGTCCGGGTGTCTGAACTGCTTATGACTGCCCTTCTGCCGCGTTTCTGAAAACCCCAATCTTTCAAGAATAGCGGCGGTTTCCGCAGGTTTCAAAACAGGAATTATTCCCATCCTCAGGCCACTACAACATTTTGTGTGCCGACAAATTCGGACTCAAGTCTCGGTTCCGCATCATCAAGAAGCATCTCAATGACTTCTTTCAGATTATCGTTTAGTTCGTCCAGGGTAGCGCCCTGAGAATGAGCCCCGGGGAAACCCGGAACATAACCCACGTACAAACGCGTGGCCGGGCATTTTTCAACAATGGCAGTAAATGTTCTCATAAGCATATCCCCCCCTTAACCTATCGGAAAATTCCTCACTTTTTTGATGATGCGTAATATATTATTTTTGCGACAAAAAATAAAGGGATGATTTAAGAATTTCCAAAGTTAAATCTTGATATTTGTATGACTTGGCCTATAATAACGTCAAAATAAAGGCAAAAAATAAATGTCGTATAATCCGTCAAGATAAAGGAGGTTAATGCATGAACTTTTCACGAATAACCATTAACCACAATCAAATGAATGGAATGCCTTGTATCCGTGGTTTAAGGATTCCCGTAGCCACGATTGTTGCTATGGTGGCGGAAGGGATGAATAATGAGGAAATCCTGGCTGCCTATCCCGATCTTGAAAATGATGATATTGCCGAGTCCCTGCGGTATGCGGCGGAAGCTCTCCGCGAACGAGAATTACCGCTGGTAATGCATGCATGAATTTCCTGATCGATAATGCCTTATCACCGCAGGTCCCCATCGGATTGAAACAGGCGGGATACGATAGTGTACATGTCCGCGATTATGGAATGCAAAGTGCGTCTGATACAGAGATCTTGGCACGCGCTCTCAATGAAAATCGCATAATTGTTTCAGCGGATACCGATTTCGGAACGTTGCTTGCGTGCAATACAGAAAACAAACCTTCCTTCATTTTATTTCGAGGCATGAAAACGCGCCGACCGGAAACACAGTTGCAAATCCTGCTGGTAAACCTGCCAAATCTAAAAGAATTTCTGGAAAATGGTTGTGTTGTTGTGTTTGATCAAAACAGAATCCGTGTACGCAACCTGCCGATAAACAACGGCTGACTAGGTATTTTATGACTGCTACAAACCAGCATTGACCAAAGCTGGCAGCTTCTAAACCAATTTGGTTGTTGCCTTCGTTAATAATCGTTCATTTCTAAAAATAATCAGGCGCTGTCCCTATTTTTCATTAAAAAAACCCGGCGGGTTTCCCCGCCGGGCTCGTTTTAACCTTCAGACTTCAGCCTTCGGCCTTCAGTCTTTTTTCTTCAGCTTCCGCTAGAAAGTCAGGGTCAGCTTGTTGATGACCATGAAATTGTCATCAACGTCTTGACCGGCAGCAGCCGTGCCTGTGTAATAATCACCGACTATCCAGTAACCGCCGCCCAGCATATAGGACAGGTTGTTGGTGATCTTGTAGGTTGCGGTCAGATCGATTTCGTAACCATATTCTCTGCTGTCCCAGACCGCTTGCGGAGTCTTATCCGCGGTAGCATAAGAAACGGACGCCATGATGTCCAGCTTGTCGATCGGCCGCACACCGGCGCGCAACTGGCCGAAATAAGCGTTGGTCATCACACCGCCATTAGATGAGCCGTTATAACCGCCCTGTCTGCCTACCCAGTAGGTCAAATCATTGTTGAACATGATCAGGCAGGGATTGTAGTCGAGACCGCCGCCAAGAACGCCGCCTTCCGCCTCATCTTTCGTGTCGGGATCATCGCCGGAAACATAAGCCAGTGAACCGCCGACATAGAACTTGCCGAAATCGACCGTGGCGTCAATCCACGCGGTAAGTTGACTCAGGTCAACATCTGGAGGATTACCTAGCAGAGCTCTGTTTCCTTCCCATGACTGTTCACCATACAGGTAATAGATTTGAGCCTGCAGAGCGACCGGGCCGAGCTTCGCCTTGACGTAGGGAGTAGTAATCAAACCATCCCACGTAAAACCCGCATCCTGCGTAAGCGGAGTACTAGCGATGTTTCTGAACTGATTGTTTTTGATGTACTTGAACAGTAATCCGGCTTCTCCTGTCTTCCAGCTATAAATGCCTGCAGCAGTATAGAAGCTCTGGTCTTTGTCGGCGTCGCCTAAGGGATTATTAACTGAGCGGCTCAATTCTTTGTCTTTGCCCGCCTGAAGGATCAGCGTCAGGCCGCCGGTTTTGAAGTAATAAGCGATTTTACCCTTCGGATTTGAGGAGTTGCCCCATACGGTGCCCCATACATCATCAATCTGGTAACCGACATTAAACATACCGATCGGCGAAACGTAGCTGACATACAACAGGTCAAAAGCAACGTTTTCATTTTCAGATCTGGTGCCTGCCGACATCACATCCTGGGCGACTCCGGGAGCTGTTCTGTTGGCGCCCCAGGCTCTTTCCATAATGTCCGCGCGGGTAACAAGTTTGAGGCCCGGAGAAACAACAAAGTCGGTACCCAGGCGCAGTCTCTGGAAATAAAAGGCAGTGCTCGGACCTTCATCCACAAGTTTGGCTGGTGTGGTGAATGTAGCTGGAATGGTGTAACTAGTTTTATTTACATTTGTTCTATCCAGATACATGCCTGCCGCATAATACTCGCCGCTGAACTTTACATCAACGGCCATCGCTGACGCGCTGAAGGCGACAATCAGCCCCAGTGACAGCAAAACTAACCAAAATCTCTTCATTTTTTCCTCCTTAAATAAATAGAGTCAAAAAGTTTCCGCCTTTTTCGCAAAACGGGCATTTCTTGAAAAAGGCGCTTCCACTTCCACCGCATATTCTGAGACCTAAACTCCGTCCTTCAAATATACGGCGTGAAACTAGCATCGGCTTCTTGTTCTTGTCAAGATTTTTTTTCTGACATAAAATCCGCCTTGCTCGCCCGTTTTACTAGCAACACCAATGCCATTTTTTAAGGCAAGAATCAAAAAAACCATCAGCCCCTTTCCCAAATCCATCCTAAGAATTTCCATTCCGAAAAAATTATTATATGGTATTGATATTATTAAATTATATTTTAAAGATTCCGGACGAAGAACGCTTCCGGACTGTTTTATTTTTTACCACATCTGTTGCAGCAATGACAACAAATTACCGAAAAAGCTCTGGAGAGGGTATTTTTTGTGGTTTTTTTGCCACACCAGGAAAAAATAGGTGTGAGCAGGGACTGTCGCGTGACCTCGCGTGACCTTCAGGTTATTAGGTTATCCCCGAACAGTTCGAAAATCGGCACGTTCGGGGACCGCGCCCTACAGCCTCGTTGCTCTCTTCCTCTCGCCTGTCTTTCTACTATGAGCGACGAGCTATCAGCTTTTTCTCATCTATTTTTATCCATACACAGACCCATACTATTGTATTGCAAATATAACATCCGTCTGGTATGGTTAACATATGCAGAAGGCAACATTTGAATGGGACGAAGAAAAGAATGAAGAAAATCAATCCAAACATGGCATTTCTTTTCTGACCGCTCAGCGGGCTTTTCTTGATCCTAACCGTGTTATCGCAAAAGACATTACCCATAGCACTGAAGAAGATCGCTATTATTGCATGGGCCGTGTCGATGAAGGCATTCTAACGGTAAGGTTTACATACCGTGGCAACGTAATTCGTATTTATGGCGCAGGTCATTGGAGAAAAGGAAAGAAAATCTATGAAGACAAAAACAAAATACACTGAAGAACCTATGGGTGAGATCAACATCGTTGATGACTTTCTGCCGCCACCGGATAAGCTCGTACTTAAAGAAGATAATGTTAAAGTTACGCTATCTTTAAAAAAATCCAGTATCAACTTTTTCAAAGAACAGGCAAAGAATCAGAAAACTTCTTACCAGAAAATGATACGGGAAGTAGTGGACTGGTACGCTTCCCATTATCGAAAAAGCGCATGATCAGATACCCTTTTTTGTTGACCGAAGGGAGAAATCCATGTCCCAATGTTATGATGAATCTTTAGGTTGCTCAGTCGTCCCGACAAGTCGGGACTCCTTCCGAAATGACATCCGGGGGTGCGCTTCGCCACTATTCACCATTCACAATCCACCGTCCACTTCTTACCCATCGTCTTTCGCCCACCTTGCGGAACGTTTGGGAACCGTTCCCTACAGCCTCATCGCTCATTGCTCGTCACTCGTTGCTTTTCATATAGTCAATCCGTTTATATTCTGGTATGAAGTTATCCACTAATATTCCCTGAGGAAGAAACGGAGGATGCAATTATGTCGAAATCGAAAGATGTGAAAAAAGATTCCAAGAAAAAACCGGGCAAATCTCTCAAAGAAAAGAAAGAGGCCAAGAAGCTGAAAAAAGCGGGAAAAGTATAAAAACAGGTTATAGGCAATGGGTCATAGGTGATGGGACAGGGGCAATAAGTGGAAAGCAATGAGTGAAGGGTTCGTCATGGTTCGACAAGCTCGCCATGACACTTAATGACCATTCACCATACATTATACACTATTTTTTTCACTCGTCGCTCATCACTTTCCGCTCATTGCTCAT
>JAAZOZ010000226.1 GCA_012797505.1 Smithella sp.
GTCGTCGGTTTGCCTTCGGCTTCTTCCAGCTTCCCCTTACGGGTTCTACCTTGCCGTTCGGCTACGGTTGCCGCTGTCGGCTCCGTCAGACTCCTTTCATTCTGATAGCTCGCGCCCATGCCGGGCACACTAGGGAACGGTTTGAAACCGTTCCCTACATTTTACCATCCGCTATTCACTATCCACCATCCACTACTTGCTCGACTGAATATACTCGGTGATTTTTTCCGCCAGCGTTTTGACGACAAATTCAAATTCGTCCACATTCTTGTCCAGAAGCGTCATGCGGAACCCGAGCAGCGGCGTGAAGAACGACGTCAGCGGAACCACGCAGATGCCGGTGGCCGCGAGCAGATAGTACACAAACCGCTTGTCGTACTCGACGCCTTTCGTCAGCGTCTCGATATAGCTCAGCAGTTCCGGCTGCTCGACATGAAGATGCTGGCGTTCATTGAGCACGGACTCGTTGAAAAGAACCGTCATGTAAAACGCGCCGTTGCTTTTGTTGGCAATGACAAACGGGACGTCCTTCAAAACGCCGTAGGCGATGGCGGAGAGCTTTTCATAATGCTGCGTTCGCTGTCGCAGATAGCTTTTGTATTCCGGGTGCGTCATGATGCGGGGAATCGCCATCTGCGGCAGCGTCGTCGAGCAGACCTCCGACATCTTCTGGTGCAGAATCGTATTGATGAAGCGCGCGAAGATCGGGTCCTTGTCCGCGTTATACACCTCCATCCAGCCGCAGCGCGCGCCCGGCCAGGGCAGCTCCTTGGAAATGCCCTTCATGGCGATGCCCGGCACGTCGCCGATCACGTCGCCGATCGGCACGGTTTTCCTGCCGTTGTAAACAATATTGATATAGGTCTCATCGGCAATCACAAAAAGATCGTTTTCGCGGGCAATCCGGATGACGTTTTCCAGCGCCTCGACGGGATACACAAAGCCGGTCGGGTTGTCGGGATTGATGATCAGGATGCCGACGATCGCCCGGTGGCTGCGCACCTTGTGCTCCAGTTCGCGCAAGTCCGGCGCCCAGTTGTTGTAGGGATTCATCCGGTACGTGTTGGGCGGAAACGACGCGTGCAGCACTTCGGCCATCAGGTGCGTGGAGTAGGTCGGCTCCGGCATGATCATGCGGGCGTCCACCTGAATGGAACTGTAGGCGCGGGCAATCGCGTCGCCCAGGCCGTTGAAGAAGATGATGTCATCGGAAGTAATCTGAACCTTTCCCCGCGCGTTGGTGCGCTCCGCCAGAAAAGCGCGCGTGGCGTCCACGCCTTTGGTCGGCGAATACGCGTAGGACATATCCTCCCTGAGGATGTCGATGAGGACTTCTTTCATCCAGTCGGGAATGCTTTCCCCCTTTTGGACCGGGTCGCCGATGTTTTCCCAGATGATTTTCAGCCCGTATTCCTGCATTTTTTTCGCGATCATCACGATATTGCGGATCTCATACGTCAATCCGCTCCCGCCGCGGGAAATTTCAAAGCGCATAAGTTGCTTAACTCCTTAGATATTTGTAGAACAATGCATAATACATATTTTTGGATTTATCCAGATTTTTTTAGTTTTCGTGCTGTTTTGCGGAACAGACGGCAATTTTAGAAGGACAAACGAAACGTTTCATGATATTGAGGCCCGCACATCAAAACACAAAAAGGACTTTTTCCATGGAAGATACAAAAACGTTTGCTGAAATGTTCGAGGAATCCTACGCCGCCCCCAAGCGATTTGCCGTGGGTGAAAAAGTGGAGGCGACCATCGTCAAAATTTCCCCGGAATGGATCTTCATCGATCTGGGCGCCAAAAGCGAGGGCTATATCGACAAAAAGGAATTCCTCGACGAGGAGGGCAATCTGACCGCCCGGGAAGGCGACAGCGTGACCGCCTATTTCCTTTCTTCGCGCCACAGTGAAAGACTTTTCACGACCAAGCTGCTTTCCCGAAAGAGCGTAGATGAGTTTCTGGCCAACGCCTACGCCCATGCGATTCCGCTGGAAGCCACCGTTGAAAAAGAGGTCAAGGGAGGATTTTCGGTAAAAATCAGCGCGAGCGCGAGCGGCTTCTGTCCCTTTTCGCAGATGGAACTCAGAAGAATCGGCAACGCCGCCGAGTACATCGGCAAAAAATTCGACTTCCTCGTAATCGAATACGGCGAAAACGGCCGCAACATCATCCTGTCGCGGCGGCCGCTTCTGGAAAAAATCGAGCAGGAAAAGAAATCCGCGCTGAAGGACTCCCTGAAAAAAGGCATGACCGTGAAGGGGGTGGTCGCCTCCGTGCGCGATTTCGGCGCATTTGTTGACATCGGCGGCATCCAGGCGCTTCTGCCGGTTTCGGAAATGACCTGGGGAAGAGTGGAGGACGCGAAATCCCTGTACAAGGCGGGCGACACGATTGAGGCGGTCATCATCAATCTGGACTGGGAAAACGACCGCATCACGCTGTCGTTCAAGGATACGATCCCCGATCCGTGGGACGACGTTGTCCGCAACTACACCGAAGGAAGCATCCACAGGGGCCGGGTTTCCCGGCTGACGGATTTCGGCGCATTCGTCACGCTGGAAGCCGGCGTGGACGGGCTTTTGCACATTTCCAAACTGGGCCGGGGCAAAAAGATCAAACACGCCCAGGACGTGCTCGCCAAAGACCGCGACATCGACGTGAAGATTGAAAAGATTGACCGAGAACACAAGAAAATCTCGCTCGGCCTGGCAGACAACGAAGATGAGAAAAGCGGCTCGCGGGAAGAATCGGGCGACGATTACAAAGGCTATCTGCCCCGGTCGCCCAAAACCATGGGGACCCTGGGCGATCTGATGAAGAAAAAGAAGTAAACAAGGGACAAGGTTTCCCTCTCTCGACTTTTCGCTAAGCCTGCCCCGCGGCGAAGGCCGGGAAAAGATGCTGCGCAACGCGGCATCCGGGCTTTTTAGAAGCCGTCAGAAATGGAGAGCGTTGGATGGGCTTAATCCGCCTGCTGATCAGCGATCCGGCCGCCTTCGTCATGCTGGCCGTTCTTCTTTTGTACTCTGTGATCTTCCACGAGCTGGCGCACGGCTGGGTCGCCTGCCGGATGGGCGATGAAACGGCCAAATGGCTGGGGAGACTGACGCTCAACCCCCTCAAGCATCTGGATCCCATCGGGTCGCTCATGCTGCTCGTCATCGGCTTCGGCTGGGCCAAACCGGTCCCGATCAATCTGGAAAACATTCCCGCGCCGCAAAGGCGCAAGGGACTTGTTCTGGTGTCGGCCGCCGGCGTGACGGCCAACATGCTCATCGCTTTTTTCGCGCTTTTGCTGTGGCGGCTTTTTTCCCCCGAACCGGGCGGCATGATGTATTCGGTCCTCTATACGCTGGCGACTATCAACATCCTGCTCGCCGCGTTCAATCTGATTCCGATCCCGCCCCTGGACGGCTCTAAAATTCTGATGGGATTCACCCCGGAATCGGTGAACCGCGTGCTGTGCCAAATCGAGCCCTTCGGATTTTTTATCGTGCTGGGTCTGCTGCTTCTGGGAGCGCTGAATCCGGTGATTGCCGCGTTTCAATACGGCATCATTTCGTTCATATCGCTGTTTCTGCCGGGATAGGCAAAGAAAGGAGGAACACCCTGATGAATTATGCCGAGCTTTTACAAAAGAGGCGGGCCATCCGGGACTTCCTGGATCAGGAGGTTCCCCTGCCTCTTGTCGAGGAAATCCTTCGGGATGCGACACTGGCGCCGTCCGCCAGCAACAATCAACCCTGCCGCTTTGTCGTGGTCCAATGCCGCAAGGCCATCAAGAATCTTTCCGATGAGAGCAAGGCCTGCCTCCTGCGGGATCACAACGACGGGAAGATTGCCTTGAATCCCACGTACGTGAGCCTGCTGGCGGATGAAAATTTCAATGTGTTCTACAACGCGCCCTCCCTGATTTTTGTCGCGGGGCCGAAATCGGTGGGCTCTCTGGACGTGGACGCGGCGCTCGCGGCCGGCTATATCATGTTCGCGGCGGCCGCCCGGGGGCTGGGCACCTGCTGGGTCGCCCTGGGGGCGAATATCCGTGATCCGAAGCTCCGGGGCGAGCTGGGGCTTTCCGAAAACCTGCGGATTGTCGCGCCGATTCTTCTGGGCTATCCTACGGCGATTCCCGCCGCGCCCGAACGACACGCGCCGGAAATTCTCCGCGTGATCGCACAAGCCCGGTGAGCGACAAAGACTAAAGACTTTTGGCCAGAGACCTGATCCCGCCCGCCGCGTCTTTTTTCCAGTGGATGCGGATGATTTTCCTCCCTTTGTCCAGAAGCGCCCGGCGGTCCGCTTCTGCCTGCGCGGCCTTGAGCTGCCCGAAGGTCAGGAAGGAGTCGGGCTTGCCCAACTCGTCGGGGATGCCGATGTCCGATTTGTTCGGGCCGGTCATTTGGATAAACAGGCCTCGGCCGGCGTCGCCTTTGTGCAGCTGGCCTACCGAATGCAGGTAGCGGGGGCCGTAGCCGATCGTGACGGCCATTTTGTACCGGCGGGAAATCGCCAGGCGCAGTTTCTGCAGCGCATCGTCGATGGCGGGTGACGGGCTTAAGTAAACCTGCAATCCCCCGTACGCGCCCTCCCCGGCCTGCGCGAGAAATTTCGTAAGCGCAGCCGGAAGCGTCCGGGCGGAAACATCGCCGTAAACCTCACAGGCGGTGAGCGACAGAGCAGGCCTGGGCGCCGGCCATCCCTTGTTTTCCCTGAACTCCGCAATCATCCGGTTCGTGTGCGTTTTGGTCGCTTCGACATCCGGCTGGTCGAAGGGATTGATTCCCATAATGTGGGCGGCGACGGCCGTCGCCATTTCCCACAAAAACATCTGGCCGCCCAGATCGTAAAAGCCGTTGATCCGGATTTTGAGGACGGGATGCCCGGCGCCCGCCAATTGCGAAATCCGTGAAGCCCACTCTTCGTCGTCATGATAAAACACGACGAAAACGCGGTCGTTCCCATACAGGTCCACATCCAGCGGCGGTTCATTCAAAACCGGCAGGACTCCCTTGCCTTCCTTGCCGAGGCTTTCCGCAAGAAGCTGCTCCAGCCAGTCGCCGAAAGGCCTCCAGGGCGGCGGGAGCATCAGGGTGAGTTTGTCGCGGCCGTACTGCGCCAGCGTGCCCAGGGCGGCGCCCAGCAAAAACCCGGTGGAGCCGCCGCGGCCGGAAAAGAAATCCGCCTTCTCCCGGTTGGCGACGGCCATCGCGTTCTGGAGCAGTTTTTCAATGGAAACGCCGATCAGCGCCGCGGGAATGATGCCCACCAGCGACAGAGCCGCGTAGCGTCCGCCGATGTTGGGGTTGTTGGAAAAAACGTACGGAAGCTGTAGCTGCCAGGCCTGGGTCAGCATCGGGCTGCCTTCGTCGGTAATGAACATGAAATGCTCGTTGGCCGAAACCCCCGGCGTTTGGTCGGCCAGGTTGTAAAAATAATGAAAAAGCGAACGGATCTCCAGCGTCTTGCCCGACTTGGAGGAAACGATGAAAAGGGTTTTGTCCAGGTTGAGCCCGCGTGCCACGCGCCGGATCACCACCGGATCGGTGGTGTCCAGAATCTGCAGCCTCGGGAAGCCCGGCGCGCTGCCGAAGATGTTGCTGAACACTTCCGCCGACAGGCTCGACCCGCCCATGCCCAGAAGGACAACGTCGTCGATGCTGCCGTTGGTGAAGGGCTCCACGGAGGCGCGGATCTCGCTGACGTGGGCGGACGTTTCCACGGGCGCGTAGAGCCATCCCAGCCGGTTGGCAATCTCCCGCGGCGACGGCTTCCAGACATGAAAGTCGTTGGCCCAGATGCGCGCGGCAATATTGCCGCGGCTCATTTTATCCAGCGCGTTATTGACGTAGTTCTGGTAGGGCCCCAGTAAAAAAGAAATCCCGGCGGTCTGCACCCCTTTGCTCCTTCTTCAGCGAATGGTCAGTAATTCCCTGGCCGCCGCAAAAATGCCGTCGGACGTGAAACCGAACTTCTCATACAGCACCGGTCCGGGCGCGGACGCGCCGAAGGTCTCCATGCCGATGATCTTTCCCGAAAGCCCGACATAATGCTCCCATCCCAGTTTGATTCCCGCTTCCACGGCCAGGCGCGCCCAAATCCTCGGCGGCAGGACCGAATCGCGGTATTCCTGCGGCTGGCGGTCGAAAATTTCCCAGCTGGGCAGCGACACGACGCGGACGCGGGTCCCTTCCTGCGCCAGCCTGCGGCCGGCATCCAGCGCCAGGACGACTTCCGAACCGGTGGCCATCAGAATGATGTTCGGTTCGAGGACGGAAGACTCCCACAGGACATAGCCGCCCCGGCCCGCGCAAGAGGCGGGCGCGCAGACGGAGCGATCCAGAAGCGGCAGATTCTGCCGGCTGAAGATCAGCGACGTCGGCCCGGTGGTGTTGGCCAGCGCCAGACGCCAGGCCTCCAGCGTTTCGTTGGCGTCCGCCGGCCGGATCACCGTCATGTTGGGAATCTGACGCAGATTCATGATCTGCTCGACCGGCTGATGCGTCGGGCCGTCTTCGCCCACGCCGACGCTGTCATGCGTAAAGACGAAAATGACGCGCAGTCCCATTAAAGCGGCCAGCCGCATGGGCGGACGCATATAGTCGGCGAATGTCAAAAAGGTGGCCGTGTAGGGAATCACGCCGCCGTGCAGCGCCAGCCCCACCGAGATGGCGCCCATCGCATGTTCGCGCACACCGTAATGGATATTGCGCCCTGAATAATCCCAGGCGCCGCCCACCATGCCATGCAGGCCTTCCTTGCCGAGCTTCGGACTTTGAAAATCACCCATGCCCTTGAGCCATGTGCAGGTCGAGGGATTCAGGTCCGCTGATCCTCCGGCCAGCTCCGGCACTCGGGAGGCAATCATTTGCATCACGGCTTCCGA
>JAAZOZ010000227.1 GCA_012797505.1 Smithella sp.
AACTCGCCTTCGGCTCAAACAGTTGTCATTGCTGATCTTTCGCTTCGCCAAGATTGTATTACAAAACGCTCTCAATGGCCTCTCAAAGTGATATCTGGGCAACAAGCAACAGTTCCGTGGCGCGGGCTTTGCCTGCGTTTGTAAGCGTTTCCCGGGAATGTCGGCATTCCGTTCCCTGTGTGACTACGGAACGTAGGCGCCTGCGCCGATAAAATAGTTTGTGCCGGCAATGGCTTCCACATAAGTCAGTTTTTTGAATTCACCTGTCCCACCCGGCCTTGGCCAGTAATGTTCAAAAAAACCGCCGCCTTTTTTCGCGGTGGCGATTGCCATGCGCACATCATAGAAGCCTCTGGCATCGCGGTGATCGATCAGATTCTTCCCCTCCAGATCAGGCATGCCGCCGTGCCCGATCACCACGCCATCCAGTGTATAGACGTAGATATATCCGCTGTCGTCCGGGAAAAAACGAACCGCTTTGACAAACGTTCGGATCAGGTCTTTCTTTCCGGTTTCATCGGCGGCACTTTTGAGCAATTCACCGAGCGATAGCCCTGAGGCATGAATCACCGTATGCAGGATTTCTTCCGTACAGGCGCTGTTCTGCTCGGCCGCAAATCCATGATTTCCGGCTAAAAACAATAAGACGACAGGAATCAGCAGAAAAACTTTTTTAAACGGTTTCCCGGCAAATGGACATGCGAAGATCATGGCTCTTACCTCCTCCCGACATCAATATCCCTTATAAAATCTCCGCTACCGCCCTGATCCAGCCCGCGCTCGCCCCCTTGATTTTTACCGGGAAGCAGTAAAACCTGAAACCGGTTGACGGAAGCCTGTCCAGATTTGTCAGCTTTTCAATCTGAAAATAGCCCTTTTCGATGCCGGCAAAATGCCCCTCCCAAATGAGAGACGCGTCTTTGGTCTGTGCAAACTCTTTGGCCTGAAAAGGCAGAGGCCTGTCCCAGCTCCAGCCGTCCGTCCCGACCACATGGACACCCTGATCCAGAATCCAGAGCGTTGCCGCCCGGCTGAATCCGCAGCCCTTCACAAGGTACTCGGCAGTCCCCCAGTAAGGCGCTGCGCCGCTTTGCGCCAGAAAGACATCTCCCGGCTTAAGTGCATACCCTATTTCACTGAGTTTGGATTGAACATCTTCAACGGTGATGTTATAGCCGTCGGGAAAGGCCGAAAAGTCGAGCTTCACGCCGCTGCCCACTCCCCATTCCAGAGGAAACCGGTCGATGGTCAGGGCCGGTTTGCCTCCGTCCTGTGTGGGATGATAATGCCAGGGCGCGTCCATGTGCGTGCCCGCGTGCGTGGAAACCTCCATGACCTCGAGCGCCCATCCCTGTCCCTGCGGCAGGTCGGAAGCCGTCAGTCCGGGATAGAAGGCCTTCATGCTCTCGGCCCCCAACGCATGATCCACGTACATGATTTTGGGGATCATCATCGGCGGATCACTGGGCAACCCGCTCTCAATGGCCACGGAAAGGTCAATGAACCGGCTCATATCAGCAACTCCTTTCTTGTAAAGGATAACGCACGATTACGGCGGCAGGAAAAGGAAAAGTTATAGTCCGCTCAGCCCGGCAATGTGTCTCACCTGTGCGTTCAGATTCGTCACGTAGGAAATTTTCTCCTGAAAAATGCCGCCTTTGACGTCGTACTCGGCATGGGCCATTTCCTCCGTGGCCCTCTGTGCGTTGCCGCCCGCTGACGACAGATAATTCTCAATCAATTCGCGGTAATGGTAGGTTGCCGCCAGGGAACGCCGTAGAAAATCCTCCGCATCTTTGCCGCTCACCACCCAGCCGTGCCCCAGACAGATGATTTCCGGCCGAAGGGATATCATCCACTGAAGCGAATCGATGTAGTCCTGATAGGAGGAAAGGAATTCAACCTGTATTTCACTGCCTGTTCTCCCCTGCAGCACCCCCGCCGACTCGCCCGGAAACAGGGCTTGAATTTCCGGAAAATAAAAAGACAGGGAATCCTTTGTGTGGCCGGGAGTTTCATGGACGCAGCAGGTCAGCCCTCCCAGATCAAACCGGTCACCCTGCTTCAGCGCAATGTCGATGTCAAAGGGGCGCAGCGTCAGATCAACGCCTGCGGCGTTGTATTTCAGGAGGTCAACATGATTTGCGCTGAGACCGTTCATCAGCCCAAGCACGGACGGCTTTTGCATCAGGTTCGCCAGCCTTTCATGCGCCCCGATTTGCAGGCCCGGAAAGTGTTCCTTCAGATAGCCGGCGGCGCCGATGTGATCATAATGGGAATGCGTCAAAAAGAGATCGTGCAGTGGTTGGTCATCGCCGAGGATTTCCCGGATGTCGTTGCGGTAGCGGGGCCCCAGAAGATTCACCCCCGCGTCTATCACCAGGTTCTTTTCCGCCCCCCGCACCAGGTAAATGGGATACCAGGCATTCGGAATGGCGGTGATCCGTTCATGGATTTGACCTTTGGCCTGCCGTCTCATAAAGAATCGCACCGGGCAGACGGCAATCTCTGAAACATCATGCGCAATGCAGACCGCCTCCCTCGACTTTGGTCTCGTACATCGCCTCATCCGCGCGGCGCATCAGTCCTTCAATATCGCCGGAATCATCGGGATAAAGGGCCATGCCGATGCTGACAGCCGCGGTCAATTCCTTTTGGCCGATCGAAATCGGTTTTCGGAAGCCTTCGGCGATCCTCTCTCCGATCATCTTCACGTCCTCGCGGCCGGAAACATCCGGAAGAATGATGACGAACTCATCCCCGCCGATGCGGGCCACCGTATCCTGCTCCCGCACCGCCTGTTCCAGGCATCGGGCTACTCCGACCAGAAGTTTGTCTCCGGCATCGTGTCCGTACGTGTCGTTGATATCCTTGAAACGATCGAGATCCAGCATCATGAGGCCGAACCGCCACTGTTTCCGCTTGGCCTGGGCCAGCACCATGGCGGCGCGGTCGTAAAAAAGAGCGCGGTTGGGAAGGCCCGTCAGAATGTCATGGTAAGCCATCCACTGAATCGTTTCTTCTCTCTGCTTGCGCTCGGTCACATCCCGGACGATCCCCCGGAAACCGACCGGCTGTCCCGCTTCGTTCTTTTTCAACGTTACGGAAACCTCGATAAACTGATGTGTCCCGTCCAAACGAACCGTTTCCCATGCCAGGCCTTTCAACGGTTCACCGGTTTCGAAAACCTTATAAAACGCCTGGTATATTTTAGGCCAGTTCTCCCGCGGTGAAAATTCGCGAAAATTCATGCCGATGATGCCGTCCCGGTCGGTGCCCGTAATCTTCAGACAGGGATCGCTCACGTCGATCAAATCGCCTTTGAGATTCACCTCAAAATAGCCGTCCTCGATATTCTCGATAATCGTGCGGTAGCGCTCTTCGCTGGCCCGCAACTCCTCTTCTTTTCTTTTTCGTTCCGTCGTATCCGAGATCGAAGCGATCAAGGCAGGCCGGCCATCATAACGGATAAAGGTCGCCGCGAACTCGCCGATTCTCTTTTCGCCGGTTTTTGTCAGATATTTGATTTCATAATTTGATACAACTTCTTCCCCGCGCTGGCGGGCCAGCCCCTGTTCCCGGACAAAGTCTCTCATCTCCGGGGCGATGAGATCCCAGAAGCGAAGATCCTGCAGATCCTCCATCGTGTAGCCGGAAAGATCCGAAAAAGCTTTGTTGATGTAACGAAATTTCTCTCCCTGAACGACGAAAATCGCCACACCCGTGCTTTCCGTAAGAGCCCGGAACGTTTCCTCACTCTGGCGCAGGTGGTCTTCGATTTCTTTTCTTTGCGTAACATCGCGCCCGCCCAGGACGGCGCCGGCAATTTTTCCTTCTTCGGTGCGGATGGCGGCGCCGACCACTTCAAGCCAGAAAAAACGGCCGTCCCGATGCCGGACGCGGATTTCGGTCTTGTTTTCCCCTTCCTTCCCCCCTTTTTTTAAAACGAGCATGGCCCGGTCAAGATCGTCTTCATGGATAAAGGAAATGACCGAATGCCCGATCAGATCGGCAATATCGTAATCCAGAACCTTTTTGACCGACGGGGAAATGAATTCGATGATCCCCTCCGGATTGACCTGGAGAACCAGGTCTTCCATATTGTCCGTGATCCGGCGGAGCCTCTCTTCGCTTTTCCGGAGGGCTTTCTGCGCCCGGCGCAAATCGGTGACGTCGCTCATCTGGCAGATCGTCCACACTTTTCCCTCGCTGTTGCGGAAAATGGAGGTTTTCAGTTCCGCGTGGCGGGACTCTCCGTTCTTCATCAGATAGGAAATATCGTATTTGGAGGGCGGGTTCTCACCCCGCTGACGTTTTTGGTAGCGTTCAACAACAAGAGCCTTGTTTTCTTCGGAAAGAAAATCCATGAAATTGCGTTGCAGATAATCTTCCCTGGAAAATCCGCTGACGCGGCAGACCGTTTCATTGACAAAGATAATGCGGAATTGATCGTCAAGAATCAGCATGGCGTCCGGAGAGCTTTCGACGACCGCGCGATACATTTCTTCGCTGACTAGAGGGGCGGCTTCATCCTGCTTGCAGGCTATTCCACGGTTCAATGTTTCCATTGTTCGCCTTGCCATCTACCCAACAGTTGAATTCAAAACATACAGGCATGCAAATGCCGGAAAAGCGATTTTATCTTTTCAAGTCGGGAAATTCTACGTGCGTGCTCCCTATATAAAATAATCATGGATGTCAAGGCAAAATATGCGCAAACGACCCCGCCCCGCGAAAACGGCCCGAAACTCCACATCTGACAAGCGTCCGTTTTTATTGAAGATTCAAAAGAAAGATCTCTCGGTTACTTTTTCGTCATTTCTGCGATTTCCTCTTTCAGGGCCATCTTGTTCACTTTGCCGCTCGCCAGGAGGGGCAGCATCGGCCGGATAAAGAACTTTTTCGGAACCTTGAAGTTGGCCAGGGAGTTTTTGCACAATTCGCGCAGATCCTCTTCCGTGACGTTTTGCCCCGGCGTCGGCATGACAAAGGCCCATCCGATTTCCTGATAGATGTCATCCGGAACGCCGATTACGGCGGCAAAAAGGACAGCGGCATGGGATTCGATCACCTCTTCCACTTCGCGCGGATAGACATTTTCGCCGCCGCTCTTGAACATTTCGGAAAGCCTTCCGGTAATGTGAATGTATCCTCTGTCATCCTGGAACGCCAGATCCGACGTGTAATACCAGCCCTCCCGGTCCACGACCCGCGCCGTCTCTTCGGGCCGGCCATAGTATCCCTTCATCAGAAAAGGCCCGCGTACGGCAATTTCACCGACCTCGCCCGCGGGAAGCGCCCGGCGCTGCCCGTCAACAATCTTCAGTTCAAAAGGCTTCGCGATTTTACCCGCCGTTTTGAGCAGCGTTTCCACGTCGTCATCCTTTTCCGTATAGGTAATGAAGCCGCACACTTCCGTGCTTCCGTAGCCGGTAATGAGCTTCGCCCCCGTCTTTTGACAGATCGGTCCGAGCAGATCGATCATGACTTTGGGCGCGGCCGCACCCGCCCACACAAAGGCCCGGACATGGCTGAAATCGCATGTCCAGAATTCCGGCTGCTTGAATTCCAGCAGAAACATCACCGGCACCTGCCCGATGTGGGTGATTTTCTCCTGCTCGATGACTTTCAGCGTCTGGGCCGGATCAAACTTGTCCATGCAAACGATGCAGCCGCCGGACATGATGGCCCCGAATCCGATTTCGACATCCGCCGCCACATGGTTGATGGGAAAGTGGAGAAGCCCCCGCGAGGTTTCATCAAAATAGAATTTTCCGACTTCCACCTTGATGTTTTCCACAATGCCGCGATGGGTATGGACAACCCCTTTGGGTTTGCCGGTGGAGCCAGACGTGTACAAGAGCAGGGCATCGTCCGTTTCCCGGACTTCCGCCGCTCTTTGCGCAAGCGCGTCCGCCAGGTGTCTCCGGTCTTTTCCAACGAAGGCCGCAAAATTTTCGGCGCCTTCAAAGGGTTCTCCGATCACCAGGACATTTTGCAGGAAAGGACATTCTCTTTTAAGCGCGCTGACCGTCCCGGCAAGATCGGCGCCCATGTATTCGCGCAGGGTTATGAGCACTTTGGGGCGGCAGTCGTTGAGCTGATAGCGGAGTTCCTCCAGGGTATATTTCGGGGAAAGCCCCAGCCAGATCGCGCCGACTTTTCCCGCAGCCATGTAGGTCGTGAGAAATTCATTGCGC
Source organism: Smithella sp. (assembly GCA_012797505.1). Classification (GTDB taxonomy): domain Bacteria; phylum Desulfobacterota; class Syntrophia; order Syntrophales; family Smithellaceae; genus UBA8904. The sequence continues at coordinate 6,201 of JAAZOZ010000227.1, forward strand.
GCCATGGACAAAAGCGCAATCCGATCGCCTTTTTTTATCCCCATTTCCAGATAGGCAAGGGCAACCGCATTCATCTGAGCCGCGAATTCGCTCCAGTTCAAGCGCTCATCGCCAAAAACCAGCGCATCGCCCTGGGGTGTCTCATTGGCCCATTTTTCAACATAGTGCCATGTTTGATTCAGCTTTTTCCAGGTCATGATGCTTCCTCCCATATTTTATTTTTTCAGTCGCAGATACCCATCACGAATCGCTTTTTTCCCTTCGGCGTTAAAAACGGTGAAAAAGAGATCCGTCGCTTGATCTGTTTCCTCCCTGCCGGTCAGACAGACCCGGATGGATGAACCGGGAATCACCATCCCGGAAAACCGGCAAAAGACCGTCGTCAGGCGCCGGGAATCGCCGTTCGCTTCCGAATTCAGAAGATGATGAACGGACACAGCCAGCGTGGCCGTTCCCTGGTGAATAATTCCGGGCAGCCCCACCTGGTGCGCGAATTGAACGGAGGTATGAATGGGGAAATAAATATTGGTGCATCCGTCGTAAATAAAGGGGGCCAGCCGATCAATCAAAATGCGGGATTCCCGCAGGATCGTCTCGTTTGTCCGCGAAGGAACAGAAGGAAGACTTTCGCCGCCCTTTCCGGCGTCCGCACACTCCACGCCTCTCATCATCGCGCCGAGATGCTCCGTAAATACCTGCCGGCCTCCGTCATCGCTCGCATCAAACCGGATCACCACGTAGGTTCCCGCCCGATGCGGCAGGATGGCGGCAATGACGCCGCAAATGGTCAACCGCATGCCGGGGATCACCGGCTGATGGATACAAAGATGCTCGCTGAAGTGGACCTGGGTCAGGAGCACCTCGCGGGGAAACGCATCCGCCCGCAGATAATCCGTAATATTCTCGATGATCGGCCAGGTCAGCGCCACGGGGAAAAGGGGCGGAGCGATAATCCCACCGGGGTCTTCATCGTCAAAGTAAGCCGGATGGGCGTCGCCGATCGCCGCGGCATAATTCATGGTCCGGCGCGCTTCTACTATGCAGGTATAGTCTTTCAGAGGCGCGCCGACAAACTCGGAGGTCAATTTCATGGAAGTTCTCCTAACCGGGCAAAGCCAAAACCAAAACATTTTGCCGGCGCGTCAATATTTTGGCTTGGATACTTTCACCCTCCCCACCCCATCCCATCAAGGAAGGGAAGAAAGCTCCTGTTCCTCCCCCCCCCTTGTGGGTTGCCGCTTACCTCTCACGCGCGGTTTTTCCCTCTCCTCTTGTGGGAAAGGGTCAGGGCGAGGGGATTCAAGTGAATTTTTCGCGAAAAAACGATGGGCGCGCGGGACGCCCGCCGTTTCCGGCCGGCGGGAGAAGACCGGCAAGACAAAGCGTTCTCGACGTGTTCAAATCGCATAATTCGTATCCTTCGTCAATGAAGGATTCTTTCCGGGCGCCGGACGGGTCGGCTCGACGGGGAAAGGCGGCATGAATATCAGCGATACCTTTCCTGAACGATTTCCTGGAAACGTTTTCCCATCTCTTCCAGCTCTCCGAGGAAGCGGTCTGTCTCGTTCGCGGACAGATACCCCTTTTCGTTCAGAAACTGATAGAAGAGCTTCAGGGCCGGCGGCCAATAGAGGTATTCCACGGGTTTGTTGCAGATCATCTTTCTCAAGAGAAAATCTTCAAAGAACTCTCTCAAGTATTGACTGGAAACGGATTTCAGCACGACGATATCTTCGTGCATATAGCGATAGAGAAAGGTGAGGTACAATTCCGGGCAATAGACGTACTCCTCGGGATTATCCTCGAATCCCTTGGCGATCAGCCAATTCCGAAAGCGATCTTTGCTTTCATCTTCGACGGCGAGCGCCAGCTCCTCGTAGTCGTCGTAGTCCCCGCCCCTCCGGATGTGATCGTCAAGGGCCTCGATCTTTTCGATCAGACGGAGGTCTTCTTCATCCGGCGGAATGGCCGCCTCCACCCGGAAGCGAATCCGGCCGTTATCGAAGGGCGGAATCAAATAGCTGACTTCCTTCCGCATGTGCATAAACAGAGAGGGCTTTGCCGGCTGGATTTCTTCGGGGAAAAGATAAACCTGCCGCTCAATCATCTTCTCAATATAACGATCCCGCTCCGCACCGTCCAGGTCCAGAACCTTCTTTACGCCGGCTTTCACCTTCCCCATCCAATGGGAATATTCCCGCTGTTCGTTCTTTTGCCGGCTGATGCTCAGGTTCCACAGAGACGACGCCAGCTCCATTCGGCGGTTCAACTCGTTGATGTCTCCGGCGTTTGTTTCCATAAGGGGTTCGGCATATTTGATCATTGCCTGCGATGAAGAAACGGCCATGAATCCTTGAGGCGCCGCTGCTTGCGAAATCGGCGGCCGTTCCATGAATGCCGGCATCGGTCTCACCTTGCGAACCTGCCGTTTTTGTCTTGCCTTTTCTCTGGCCTTTTTCTGCCGCTTAACAATTTCTTTCCTGTTCTTCTTCATAGAACGGTTTCTTTTCTTGATCAGGGTTTTATTTCACCATTTTATCCGGCGTCCGGCCCGGCTGATCCGTTGAGAAGGAACCGGACAGCCATGATCTTGTCTTCCGCCAGACCTTGAAGATCAGTCTCCACGATCCACCCCT
>JAAZOZ010000228.1 GCA_012797505.1 Smithella sp.
CCTCCAACCCTCCAACCCTCCAACCCTCCAACCCTCCAACCCTCCAACCCTCCAAACCTCCAACCTTCCAACCCTCCAACCCTCCAACCCTCCAAACCTCCAATCTTCTAATCTTCTAACCCTCCAAACCTCCAAACCTCCAATCTTCTAATCTTCTAACCCTCCAACCCTCTAACCCTCTAACCCTCCAAACCTCCAATCTTCTAATCTTCTAATCTTCCAACCCTCTTTCTCCCTATCTACATTTTTTCCACGATGTCACGAAGGCGGCCGCTTTCGACCAGCTCCAGGAATTCCTCCCCCAGCGGGGCGGAAAGTGAAGCGACCCTGTTCCAGTTTTCGATCCGGCGGTTTGGATCGTCGATGTGCGTCAGGAAATCGTCGCGGTCGGGAATCTTGCCGTCCGGCAGCCGGTCCACAAAACTCTGCGACGGGAAAATCATCACGACGTTGTTCAGTGTCTGTTCATCCGGCGCGCGCTTCGTGATTTTTTTGTCCAGCCAGCCGGGCACGATCCTTTCTTCATGATGGAAGAAGAGGACCAGATCGTCTTCCTTCCCCGCAAACTGGTGCGACAAATGATAATCGATCAGTCCGCCGTCGCGGTACACGCCTTCCGGCGCTCCGAAAATATTCTTCACGCCCGCGACTACCAGCGGAATCGCGCCGGAGGCCATCACGGCATGCTTGAAGTTGGCTTCGTTGAGCCGCACATACCGTCCCCGGAAGCCGGGCTGAAAACAGAAAGGCGGCGGCTTCGAGCCTTGGTAGAAAACCACCCTTTCGGCAAAACGGTGCAGTTGGCTGCGGCTGAAATAATTCAGCGCGAAGCAGGCGGCCAGAGCGGTTTTCTGAAGCGGAAGCGCTTCGGACGCGACCAGCCCCCGCGAGCGGGCCGTGATCACCGACAGGCGGTAGCGCTTGCTGGCCAGGGCAAAGGAAAGCGCGTCGTCTTCGATGTACGAACCCAGAATGCCGGAAAATTTTTCCAGAATCGTCGCGGGGGTGTCCTGCCTTGTAAAGCGGGCCGAAATGTAAGCGTTCATGAACCGCCGGTAGCTGTCGGCGGCCTGCGGCTGAATCCAGGCGGCGAAGCGCCAGGCGCCGGCGGACGAACCGATGAGATGCACCGGCCGGGAGCGCCCCAGCAGGCCCTGGGTCAGAAGCGTCTGATCGAAACCGCTCGCGACCAGCCAGCGGGGACCGACCGCCGCGCCGAAGCAGGCGGAAACGGCGTCAAAATGGAAGCCGCCGTCCCTGATGATTTCGTAAGCTTTTTTTCCGGCTTTGACGCGCAATCGGCTCATGAAAAGTTCCCGGGCAAAAATCTTGACACCTGTCTTTTTGTTTTGTAAGTAGCACACAAGCCGCCGGACAACCTGCCGCTGATCGTGATTTCCCCGACGGTCCTTCTTTCGGAAGTTGATGCGGCTTTTTATCAATATTTGCAGAAATTGCAAGGTCTTTTACCGGAATTCAAATCGAGGGAAGCCATGGATATTTCCGCCCGTGTTCAACAAATAGCCGCCGATGCGCTCGCGGCGTCGCGCCTTCTTTCCCGCTGCACCGCCGGAGAGAAAAATGCCGCCCTGATGCGCATGGCCGAAGAACTTCTTCACAGCCGGGACCGGATTCTCGCCGGGAATCAGCGCGATGTTGCCGCCGCGAGGGAAAAGGGGCTTTCGGCGGCCATGATCGACCGGCTGACCCTTCAGGACGCCACACTGGAAGCCATGGCCCGGGGGCTTCGGGAAGTTGCGGCCCTGCCCGATCCGGTGGGCAGGGTAACGTCCATGTGGCGCCGCCCCAACGGTTTGCTGGTGGGACGGATGCGGATTCCCCTGGGCGTCATCGGCATCATCTACGAGTCGCGCCCCAATGTCACGGTGGACGCCTCCGCCCTGTGCCTCAAATCCGGCAATGCGGTCATTCTGCGCGGCGGATCGGAAGCCATCCATTCCAACCTGGCTATTGCGTCCGTCCTGCAGGAGGTGCTCAAGAAAAGCTCTCTTCCGGACCACGCCATTCAGGTCATTCCGTTTACCGACCGCGAGGCGGTTTCGGTTCTGCTCACGCTTGACGAGCAGATCGATCTGATCATTCCGCGGGGCGGCGAGGAGCTGATCCGCGCCGTCGTGTCCCAGTCCAAAATCCCCGTCATCAAGCACTACAAGGGCGTCTGCCACATTTTCGTGGACGCCTCGGCCGACATGGACATGGCCGTGAACATCTGCGTCAACGCCAAGGCGCAGCGCCCCGGCGTCTGCAACGCGCTGGAGACGCTGCTGGTGCACGCGGACATTGCCGGCGACTTTCTGCCGAAGGCGGCCGAAGCGCTGGAACAAAAAGGCGTGCGGCTTCGGGGCTGCGGCATCACCAGAAAGATTTTGAAAAATATCGACGCGGCGACGGAAGAAGACTGGTACGCGGAATACCTGGACCTGATTCTGGCCGTCCGGGTGGTGGCGTCGATGGACGAAGCCGTCGCGCATATCGAAAAATACGGGTCGCTGCACACGGAATCGATTCTTACGAAAGACTACGCCAACGCGCAGCGGTTTTTAAACGAGGTCAATTCCTCCACGGTGCTGGTCAACGCGTCCACGCGATTTTCCGACGGCTTTGAGCTGGGCCTCGGCGCGGAAATCGGCATTTCCACCACCAAGCTGCACGCCTACGGGCCGATGGGCCTGGAAGAGCTGACGACCTCCAAGTTTATCATTTACGGCGACGGACAGGTTCGCACATGAAGCTCGGGCTCTTTGGCGGAACATTCAACCCGGTCCATTTCGGACACCTGAGGGCCGCCCAGGAGCTCGCGGAGCTTCTGAAATTGGACCGCATCGTCTTCATTCCCGCCGCGACTCCGCCGCACAAGACCCCGAGCGGGATCGTCTCCTTTGAACACCGCCTGCAAATGCTGCAACTGGCTGTTGCCGGAAACGATGTCTTTTCTTTGTCGGATGTGGAAAACCGGCGGCCGGGAAAATCCTATTCCATCGACACCGTGCGCTATTTCCGGAATGCCGGTGATTCGGGTCTCGAATGTTTTTTCATCACCGGGCAGGATGCGTTCGACGCCATCACCACCTGGCATGACTGGAAAAATCTTCTGCGGCTGTGTCATTTCGTGGTGATGACCCGCCCGGGGTATGAAAACCGGGGGCTTCACCAAATCCTGCCGCCGGACGTTGCCGGCCGCTACGTTTACGACGCGGCGGGCGATGTTTTTCAGCAGCCGCACGGCGGTTCGATATTTTTCCGCCAGACCACCTTTCTGGATATTTCATCGTCGGAGGTCCGGAAAAGAATGCAGCAGGGCCGCTCCCTGCGCTATCTGACGCCGGACAGCGTCATCCGCTACATGGAAGCAAACCGGCTTTACCGATAGAGGGTTGGGAACTTTTGTTGCCGCGAATCGCGGCCGGTTTTACGGCAGGAAGTCTTGCCGTCCCTTCGTCCGGTAAACGTCGAGGGCGGCATCGACCACGTTCGCGTCGTAAAGGGTTCCGCGATGGTCGGTAATTTCCTGCATCGCCACGTCAACGTCCTTGGCGGGGCGGTACGGCCGGTGAGAGGAGATGGCTTCAATCACATCGGCCACGCCGATGATCCGCGCTTCCAGGAGGATATCGTCCCCCTTCAATCCCTGCGGGTAGCCGGACCCGTCCATCCGTTCGTGGTGCTGCAGAATGATTTTCGCAACCGGATGGGGAAATTCAATCGCCTTGAGAATATCGTAAGCGTTCCGGCAGTGCGTTTTGACCATCTCCATTTCCAGAGGGCTCAATCGCCCCGGCTTGGTCAGAATCTCGGACGGAACGGCAATTTTGCCGATGTCATGAAGCTGGCCCGCGACCCGGATGGCGTCCACCCGGTCCGCGGGCAGCAGCATTTTTTCCGAAATGACACAGGCGATTTTGGCCACCTGCTGTTCATGGCCGGCCGTGTAGGGATCCCGGCTTTCCACGATTCTGGACATGGCCAGCACCGTCCCTTCCAGAATCATCCGGGTTTTTTCATAGCTGACCTGGAGCTCTTCCAGGCTCCGGTTCAGGTGTTTTGTTTTCAGCCGCACTTTTTCTTCCAGGCTTTTGTTGAGTTCCATGAGCTCGGCATTCTGTTTTTTGACCAGTTCGTCCAGCCGACGGTTCTCCATCACCAGATCCGCTTTGCCCAGCATTTCTCTGATCGTGTGGAGCAGTTCTTCCCTGCGCCAAGGCTTGGTCAGATACCGGTGAATCCCCCCGCTGTTGATCGCGTCGATGATCGCGTCCGTGTCCGTGTAGCCCGTCAGCAGCACACGCAGGGCGTCGGGGCAGATGTGGCGGGCCTGCGTAAAAAACTGCACCCCGGTCATGCCGGGCATGAGCTGGTCGGAAATAATCAGGGAAACATCCGGCGATTCTTTCAGGATGGCCAGCGCTTCTTCCGCGGAGCCGGCCGTGCGCAGATCATACCCTTCATCGGCCAGCGCCATGGTCATGATTTCCAGGACGGCTTCTTCGTCGTCAATCAGCAGGATCGAATGCCGGTATTTTAAAGGAACCAATGGAATGGAATTCATGTGCCTGTGCCTCCCCTCATAGAACTTTCTTCAAAAAG
>JAAZOZ010000024.1 GCA_012797505.1 Smithella sp.
AGCAATCAAAGCCGGATGATCGGGAAACCGGCCGGCCGTTTCTGCAATCACATCCCCCATCGTTTTGTTCACAAAACCTGACATAACCCACCTCATCCTGTAATATTTTTCAGCGTCTCGCGGAACCACTCCCGGCTCCCGCTTAGCGTCACTGCTGCGCAGGCGTCCTTTGTTGGATCACTTAACGTAAACTGGGGTGAATATACGTGATTTATAGAAAATGTCAATAAAATCATTGAATATTGGCGCAATTCTTTTTTCAGGCCGGGCCGGGTGCGGGGACACGGAGCAAGTATTTGATAATATTCGATTCCGGCACTCGCGTCCCCGCGCATCCTTTAGCCGGTGAAACATTCAGGGGCTTCGCGGAAAAAACAACCGGATGGTGAAATACGGGTGGACAACGCGGAAAAGAATGAGAGCTTTGAATGACGGCCATTTTTGTCATTTCGACCGAAGGGAGAAATCTTGAACAAACGGCCATTCTTAAGATTTCTCGTCGCTCACGCTCCTCGAAATGACATTTTTCAAAGCTCTCAGAATAATGAGCGAATCACGACGGCCTCGTAAAAAGCCCGGATGCTGAACTGCGCCGCATCCTTCGTCATTGCGGCGTGCGCTGAAGCGCGCCTCATTCCTCAAGATTTGCGCGCCTTGCCCGCGGAGTTTTTACGAAGCCGTCCGGATTTGCCGCTTTTTCGACCTTTTACGAGTCCGTCAATCATGACACAAAACGATGCGGCGGATCCCAAAAACGTCGATATCGCCGCATCAACGGACCCGGGCCGGCTTCCCTTCCCTTTCAAACAGGCGTCTTTCCCGCGCATCCCCCGGAGAGGCAATCCGGGTAAAGAGCGCTGCGGTTACAGGGACGGCCGGCGGTCAAACCAGGGCTGCGCCCGCTCGAGCTCGCCCGCCAGTTGAAACAAAAGCGACTCTTCACCGAAACGGCCGATGAACTGCACACCGCAGGGCAGTCCCTCCCGGCTCCAGTGGAGGGGCACCGACATGGCCGGCTGTCCGGTGAGGTTGGCCAGTTGCGTGAAGGGCATTTTGGACAGGCCTTTGGTCGCCATCATATCGGCGATGCCCGTCGCTTTGAGCAGGCCTCCCAGGTTTAAGCTGTTGATGATTTTCAGAAAGGCCCGTTCGGCCGGCTTCTGCTGCAGCTCGCCGATGCGCGGGGGCAGCGAGGCAATCGTCGGGGTCAGATACAGATCGTAGGTTTCATGAAATTTGGCCATCCGCCGGGCAAAAGTATTCCACTGTCTTTTGGCCAGAACGAAGTCGCCCGCGGAAAAAGTATTCCCCAGCAGGTTCAGAGCCCAGGTGGCTTCCTCCGTGTCGGCATGGGTGAGCGGCCGGCCGACGACGCTTGTGAGCTCCCGGATGTCCGCCGCGACCTCGCCGAAATACAGCATGATGTAACTTTTGCCCACCGCCTCTCCGTCAATATCCGGTCCGGCTTCTTCCACCGCATGGCCGAGACTCTCCAGAAGTTTGGCTGCGTTTTTCACGGCCTCAACACATTCGGGATGAACGTCGGCTTTCAGCGGCGATTCCACCGTGAACCCGACTTTCAACCGGGGCGGATCCTGCCCGGCGTCTTCCAGATACGGCCTTTCCGGCCGGGGCAGGATATAGGGGGCGCCGGGATCCGCGCCGTTTGTGGCGTCCAGAACAGCGGCCGCATCGCGCACGGAGCGGGTCAGCACGCCCTCCACCTCCGCGCCCTGCCAGACTTCGCCTGATTCGGGCCCCAGCGGATTGCGGCCGCGGGTGGGCTTGAGGCCGAAGAGGCCGCAACACGAGGAGGGGATGCGGATCGATCCGCCTCCGTCGCCGCCTGAAGCCAGCGGGGTGAAGCCCGCGGCCACCGACGCCGCCGAACCGCCGCTGGAGCCGCCGGGCGTGTGATCCGGGTTCCAGGGGTTGCGCGTCGGACCGTGCAGCTCGGGTTCGGTGATTCCCATCAGGCCGAATTCCGGCGTGTTGGTTTTTCCCAGAACGATCAGCCCCGCCGCCCTGAAGCGCCGGGCCATTTCGCTGTCGAACGAAGGCACGTAATTGCGGCAGGATTTGCTGCCCTTGGTCATGGGTACGCCCGCGATGGCGGAAACCAGATCTTTGCACAAAAACGGCACGCCGGAAAAAGGGCCTTGCGGAATCGCGCCTTTGGCCGCGGCGCGCGCCGCGTCATCCATCCGGCAAATGACCGCGTTGAGCTTCGGGTTGAGTTCGTCGATGCGCCCGATGGCTTCTTCGCACAGCTCCAGCGGAGTCACTTCTTTTTTTCCGACCAGTTCGGCCAGCCCCAGGCCATCGTATTTGTCGTACTCACGGAAACGCGTCATTTTTTTCCTCCCTCTTCACTGATCAGAAAAAACAAAAGGTTGTTCGTGTGGTTGAAGTGATGACCTGACGCCGCCGTAAATGCCCCAATCCTGAATTGTCGGGAAGTATAATGACCGTTCGCCGGTGAAGTCAAGGCTTTTCCGCAGGGGGTGACGATGGTGGATAGTGGATAGTGAATGGTAGATGGTAGGGAACGGTCACGATAACCTAACCACCTAAAGGTGGCGCGAGGTGGCGCGAAGTCACAAGGCCGTTCCCTACGGGATCCGGGGTAATGGGCAATGTGAGTTATGGGCGACAAGCAAGAGACCTTGGGCCAGTCGAAAGCGAGGAGTTTTTCCTCTTTGCAATTTACACTCGTCGCTTTTTACAATTCACCATTCACTATTCACCATCCACTACTTCTGCTGTGAGCTTTTTTCTTTTGCCCGGAGAAAGATCTGCTCGACGCGGCGATAATCGATCTTGCCGGTGGCGGTCCGCCGAATAGAAGGAACAATGTGAACGCGCCTGGGCATGGCGTACGGCTCCAGCTTTTCCAGAATCATCTTTTTGACCTGGATTTCCGTCAGATCACAGGCGACCAGCGCGGCAATTTCGCTTTCGCGGCCCTTTTCGGCCGGGAGCGCGATGACCACCGCATCCCGCACCGTCGGCAGCGTCTGGATTTTGTTCTGGACCTCCTTCAGGTCCACGCGCTTTCCGGCGACCTTGACGATGCCGTCGGCCCGCCCCAACAGCAGGAACCGGCCGTCCCGGTCCGGCTGGACTTCATCGCCCGTCACGCAAAACCCCTCGGCATCCCTTTCCATCTCGCTCGACACGAAATCGGAGCGCACGGCCAGCCGCCGGCCGAACATCCGCCAGGAAACCGGACCGGCGGGCTGCCAGCTTTCCGTGTTTTCGCTCACGCTGCGCGACGCGACGCCGCCCGTCTCAGTGGAACCGTAGATCTCGTGAATGCCCAGGCCTGTTTTTTTCAGGAAATAGCGCGCGTCGGACCGGTCCAGAGGGCCGGAGGACGAGAAAGCGAGTCTCAGTGAGGGAACCGACAGGTTGTCCACCTTTAACGACCGGTAGGAAATCGGGACGCTGACCAGAACGGTGGCCCTGTGACGGTTGATCGTCGAGAGGATTTCCTGCGGGAAGGTGTAGATTTCCGGCAGCACGCGGGCGCGCGAAACAAACGGCAGCAGGATGGAAAACAAAAGACCGTAAATATGGTAGGGGGGAACGGTGGACAGGAACACGTCGTCGCCGGTCAGACCGAACCGGTCGCGCAGATAAAAAGCTTCGGCCAGCAGATTGCGCGGGGTTTTGGACCAGACCCTGGGTTTGCCGGTGGAGCCGCCTGTAAAAAGCTTCAGAAAAGACCGGTCGGGATCGCGCAGATCCCCGGGATTGAGATCGGCCATGTCGCCCGCCGTCGGGGAAATCATTTCCACGCCCGGCATTTCTTCCGGGCGATCCGCGACGGCTGCGTCAAAGCCTGTCGCCTCGTACGTTTCCAGGAGCGCGTGCGTCGAAAAGGAGTGGGGCAGGATCAAATTGCAGACCCCGGCCAGAGCGGCCAGGATCGAGGCGGCGACCACGGCTTTGTTTTCCGTGCACAGACAGACGGACGTCTCCACGCCGCGTCCGGAAAGCGTTTTCTTTAAACCGGCCGCCATGGAAAAAACTTCGCCGTAGGTGTCGCCTAAACAGGTGAATTCCTTCCGGCACAGCGACTTTGACGGAGAGAGGAGCTTCCGGTAGGCAACGACAAAAGGATCTTTCTGTTCTGCGGACATGGGAACCTGCACAAATCATTTTTGAAGTTTCTATAAGAAAAAAGGCTGAAAAGCAACGAGCGTTTTGCGCGAAACAGGGCGGCGGCACGCAATGTTTTTGATTGACTTTCGGATGGTTTTCTCTTTAATTTAAACTAAAAAGGGGAGGAGCGGCGATGATCGACATCGAATCCGTGATTCCGCATCGTGAACCGATCAAAATCATCACACAAGCCGTAGAATTGCAGGATGATTCCGGCATTGCGGCCGCCGTGGTCAACGAGCGCTGGCCCCTTTTCGACGGACGGACCGTCCATTCCATCGCCCTGATCGAAGCCGTCGCCCAGACCGCCGCGCTGGTGGAAGGCTACAAACGGAAGAAGAAAGGCCAGGACGCCATCAAAGGCTGGATGGTGGGCATCAAGTCCGCGGAATTTCACCGGGACGTTCTTGACCTGCAAACCTGCATCACGGTTTCGATCAGGAGGCAGTGTTCCTTTGACGATTACGCCGTCATCAACGGCACGGTAACCTCGGGAAACGAAACGCTGCTCACGGCCGTTCTTCAGGCCATCCGCCTCAACAAGGATGAGGGATAACATTCGCCAAAGGAGAAAAATACCATCATGGAAGAAAGAAAAATCGCGCTGGTGACGGGCGCCAGCCGGGGCATTGGACGCGCCACGGCCGTGGAACTGGCCCGAACCGGTTATTTTGTGATCATCAACTACAACGCCAGCGAAGCCGCGGCGGCCGAAACGCTGGCGCAGGTGCAGGCCGCGGGCGGCTCCGGCGAAACGCGGAAATTCGACGTGGCCGACGCCGCCGGGGTCAAAGAAGCCCTGGCCGCGATTGCGCAGGAGCACAAACGGATTGACGCGCTCGTCAACAACGCCGGCGTCACCGCGGACGGCCTTTTCATGATGATGGGAGAAGAGGAGTGGCTTCGCGTGATCAATACGACGCTCAACGGATTTTACTTCGTCACAAAACCCGTCCTGCGTGAAATGGTCCGGAAAAAACGAGGCTGCATCGTGTCCGTTTCTTCCATTTCCTCCATGCTCCCCAACCGCGGGCAGGCCAACTACGCCGCGGCGAAAGCCGGCCTCAACGCCGCAACCCGTTCGCTCGCCAAGGAAGTCGCGCGCTTCGGCATCCGCGTGAACGCGGTCGCGCCCGGCCCCATCGCCACCGACATGCTCAGCAGCATGCCGATGGACGAAAATATCATCAAAAGCGTCATTCCGATGGCCCGGGTGGGAAAACCGGAAGAAGTCGCCCGCGTGATCCGCTTTTTGTGCTCCGAGGACGCTTCCTACATCACCGGGCAGGTCATATCCGTCAACGGAGGAATGTTCTGATCATGCGCGCGAAAGCCGCCGGCCCCCTATCCGTTTTGCTCCTTGTGCTTCTGATGGCGCTTCCCGCCGCCGGGGCCGATGACTTCGACCGGCTGCGCAGAGACGCATCGCGCATTTCGTCTCTTTCCGCCGATTTCGTGCAGAAGAAATCCATGAAGATCCTGTCCAAACCTCTGGTCTCGACGGGGAAATTCTTTTATGCCGCCCCGGATTCGATCCGCTGGGAATACGTCAAGCCGATCCGGAGCATCGTGATCTCGGAAAAAGGAACCTCGAAGCGCTACATCGCCTCCGGCGGCAAAATGATCGAGGACAAGACCGGCGGCGTCCAGGCGATGAAAATCGTGCTCGACGAAGTGGCGGGGTGGATGAAAGGAAAATTTTCCGCCAACCCGTCCTTTGCCGCCTCCGTGCGGGAAGGGCCGGAAACGGTGATTGTCCTCACACCGACGGGAAAAAACACGGCCGGCATGATTGAAAAAATAGAAATCACCGTCTCCCGGAAAGACGCCGTCGTAAAAACCGTGCGGATCGTGGAGGGCGCCGCGGCCGAAACCAGGATTGACTTTCTGCACACGGCCGTCAATCCGGCCCTGCCTCCCGGCACTTTTCAGGACATTCCATGAACGTCCGCTTTTTTCTGATTCTCTCCCTGCTGCTGGCATCCTGTTCGTCTCTGCCGGAAATCCGGCCGTCCGCCGATGCCGGGAGCGCCTGCCCTTCCCCTTTCGTCGTCCAAAAAACCCGCTTCATCCATACGATTGAAGCGGCCGCGGCCGGCGAAACGCGGTCCGTGATGATCGGCGTGACGGTGGCGGACCCGGCATCGAGGACGCTTTCCTGCGCTTTGATGAGCCCGGAGGGCATAGTTTTTTTTGAAGCTTCGCGAACCCCCTCCGGCACAAACATCAGCCGGGCGCTCCCGCCGTTTGACGCGGCGGAGGTGGCCCGCGGCATGCTGGACGACATCGAACTGATTTTTTTGAAGCCGACGGAAGAGATCAACCGGGCGGGCGTTGGGGATTCGGGCCGGACCGTCTGCCGGCGCCGCCTGCGGGATGGAGGGTGGCTGGATGTCGGAAAGGACCGCGACGGACGAATCCGGATTCAACGCTACTCGGAAGGCGGCAGGCTCCGGCGCAGCGTGGCGCTCGCGGCAGGCGTCAATCCCTACGCCGCCATTGAGCTTCAGGCGTCGGAATGGACCGGATACTCGCTGTCCATGACGCTCATCGAAGCGGAAACCGTTCCGGACGAAATTCGTTCGGGAAAATAATTTTCAGGAAAACCTATATGCAAAAACCGGCGGAAGGGAAAAATACCGTTGTCATCGGCTCGGGCGCCGGCGGCCTTTCCGCGGGCATTCTGCTGGCGCTTCTGGGCTTTCGCGTGACGATTGTGGAAAAAAACGAAGAACCGGGCGGCCTGATGCGCTCGTATTCACGCGGGGGAATCGACTGTCCGGTGGGTGTGCACTATGTCGGCGCGCTGGGGGCTTCCGAACCCCTGGGCAAAATGTTCCGCGTGCTGGGCATTGACCCGGAAAGCCTGTTTTCCCGCATGGAAAACAGGGCCGTCACCGACCGCTATATTTTTGATGATTTTGTCTTTGATCTGCCCGAGGGCCTGGACGCTTACGAAAAAAATCTCCGGGAAGCCTGTCCCGCGAACCGCGCCGCGCTGGACGCGCTGATAAACGGGCTGCGCGCAACCGCAGGCGTCATGGCGGCATCGCCTTTCTTCTTTGACGGCGGCAGCCCCTTTTCCAACATGGATTCCTTCCGTCCGATGGGAGAACTGCTCGACTGCCTGGGAGCGTCCCCAAAACTGAGGGCGGTTCTGGCGGCGCCCTGCCAGCTGATCGGCGTCGCGCTCGAGGATTGTCCGGTCATTTTTCATCAGATGGTCACGGCCGGATATTTGTTTTCATCCTGGCGTCCGAAAAGCGGGCGGCGTCTGGCGGACGCCTTCGCGGCGCGGTTTGAGGAGCTGGGCGGACGGTTGCTGCCGGGCTTTACCGTCCGGCATGTCCGCACCCGGCAGGGACGCGTAACCGGGGTCGATCTGGAAGAGGGCGATTTCCTGCCCGCGGACGCGGTGGTGGCGGCCATTCATCCCAAGGTCCTGCTCGGACTGCTGGACCAGGACGCTCTGAAGGCCTCCCTGCGGGAGAGAATTTCCGGTCTGGAGGAAACCAACGGCGTCCTGGCCGTACAGGCCGGCGTGGATGCGCAGGCCCATCCTGCCGTCGATTACAATCTTTACCGGCTCCGGGTCAACGACCGCGGAGAAATTGAAAACGGCTTTTTTTATCAGGTGCTCCGGGGCGACGGACGGGAAACAAATCTGCTGTCCATCATCACCCGCTCGCATTATCGCGACTGGCGCCGGTGGGAAAACACCGCGACGGGGCGGCGCGGCGAGACCTACGAACGGGAAAAAAAGGCGCTGGCGGACAAACTCGTTGCCGAATCGTCCGCCGTCTTCGGCCCCCTGAAAAACCTCCGTCTTCTGGATGTCTTCACGCCGCTTTCGCTGCGCGACTTCGTGAACTGCCCGGAAGGTTCCTGCTACGGCGTCCTGCGCTCTTCCCGGCAGTTGCTCAAAATCGCATCGCTTGGCAAACTTCCCGTCGGCGGGCTTTATCTGGCCGGACAAAACGCTCTGGCCCCGGGGCTGATGGGGTGCCTCCTGGGGTCCTTCGCCGTGGCGCGGAAGATGGCGGGGCATGAGCATTTCGGCAAGGAACTCGAGCGGTTACTCTAATGCTGGACGACTTCGCTGAATTATGTTAGCTTTCCGGGCACTTTTGCCGCTAAAGGAGACATCTGCAGATCATGACACGCCAGGAAATTGAAAAGGAAATCCGCGCCATCTTCTTGAGGGAATTCGAGGTGGAAAACCCCGAACCGGACGTGAATCTGCGGGATGCCTACGGTTTTGACAGCATCGACGCCATCGAGCTGCTCATGGAAATTGAAAAGGTTCTGGGGACGGAGCTGACGCAGGCGGAAAAAAAGAAAGCCATGGACATCCGGACGCTGAACCAGATTATTGACTATGTACAAATACTGGCCGATTGCCGGCAAACCGAATCGGAGAAAAACTAAATGACCGAGCGTCGAGTGGTCATCACGGCGGCGTCGGCCATCACCCCCATCGGGCATGGCCAAAAGCCCATCGTCGAAAGCCTTGTAAACGGGAAATCCGGAGTGGCAACCCTGCGCGATGACCATTTCGTCAGCCGTTTTATTCATTCCCGCGTTTACGGAACCGTCGGCTATCCGATCGAATACGATTTCAGCCGACAGCACCGCAAAACCATGGGGCCCGTGTCCTACTATGCGTGTCAGGTCGCCAAAGAAATTCTGGAGCAGGCCGGCCTGCCGCGAAATTTTGTAACGGGCGGCCGGCTGGGCATTGCCTTCGGATCGATTCACGGATCGCCCACCGTGCAGCGGGAAATTTACAGGATTTTCTTCAACGCCGGCGACCGCGAAAGCTATCAGGGAATCGGCGCGGTGGACTATCTCAAATCCATGGTGCACACAACCGCCGTCAACATTTCCAAGATGTTCGGCATCACCGGCCGGATCATTTCCTCCGGAACGGCCTGCACTACGTCCAGCCAGTCCATCGGCTACGGATACGAAGCCGTCAAATACGGCCTGCAGGACGCGATGCTCTGCGGCGGCGCGGACGAATACGACACCACCACTGTCGCGGTTTTCGACAACCTGCTCGCCTGCTCGACCGCCTTCAACGACCGGCCCGAACAGACGCCCCGCCCCTTTGACCGCGCGCGCGACGGTCTGGTGGTCGCCGAGGGCGCCGGCGCCGTGATGCTGGAGGAGTATGAATTTGCCCGAAAGCGGGGCGCGGAGATTCTGGCGGAGGTCATCGGTTTTGCCTGCAACTCCAACGGCGGCGACCTGATCCTTCCCAATCTGGACGGCATCACCAAAACCCTGAAACTGGGTCTCGAAAATGCCCGGATTCATCCGTCCGACGTCGATCTGATCAGCGCGCACGCCACGGCCACCAAAATGGGCGACATCATCGAGGCGCAGGCCACGGGCGCGGTCTTCGGCAAGACTCCGGCCGTAGTGGCCCTCAAAAGCTACATGGGGCACACCATGGCGGCCTGCGGCGCGATCGAAACGGTTGTAACGCTGTATATGATGCAGGAGGGCTTCATCGCCCCGACGCTCCATCTGGAAGAAATCGACGACCGCTGCGCGATGATCCGCCATGTTCAAAAGCCGGAGGAAACTCCGGTCAAGACTGCGGCCATTCAGAATTTTGCCTTCGGCGGCGTCAACACCAGCCTGCTGATCCGAAAGTTGACCTGACGAAAGATGTCCCTCACCCGATTTTCCCGGCTCGCCGTCAATTTCTGCATCACATTGGGGCTCTGGGCCTATTTTACACTGGGTTATCTCCTGTTGATGTTCGTTTTGTTCATCCCCTGCTATCTGAGGCTGAAAGCCGGCGACGCTGTTTTGCAGAAATTATTCCACGTCCATCTGAAGATTTTTTTCGTCCTGGTGGGCTTCATGTCCCCCGGCGTCCGGTTCGCCGTTTCCGAAGACGTCCGGAGGCTCCGCTCCTCCATCATCGTCTGCAACCACCTTTCCTATCTGGACCCCATCCTGCTGGTGTCCCTCTTCCCGCGGCAAACCACCATTGTCAAAAATACTTTTTTCAGCGTCCCCATCTTCGGCTGGTTTTTGCGCAAGGCGGGTTATGTGCCCTCCTCCCCCACCGAAATGTACGGACCGGCGATGATCAACCACCTGGAGAGCATCAAGCGCCAACTGGCGGCGGGAGGCAATCTGTTTGTCTTTCCGGAAGGCACACGCGGCCGCGAAGGCAGGCTTGCGCCCTTCAACCGCGGCGTGTTCAGCATCGCCAGGTACTGCAATACGGGTTTAAAATTGGTGTTGATCCGCAACACCGACCGGCTGTTTCGCCCCGGCTCATTCTCGTTTGATACAAGGGGGGAATTTACGGTTTCGATGGAATGGATCGGATCGCTGACGGAGAATGACCTGAAAAATTCTTCCATCAGTGCGGCGGCCGATCAGGCCCGAACGCTTTTCGAACGAAAAATCAGAGAGACACAAACCGGCGGCGACGCGCAGGAATAAACCCCTTGTAGGGGCATCGGGGAGGAAGCATGAAACAAATCACCCACCAAATGGCGGAGGAATGGATCGCGGCGGCGGTCCGCAGCCCGCGGCTTCGGACCAACTACAACATCCACGAATCCCTGTCCGATCCGATCCAGCGGCTGTTTGTCGCCGCGGGGCGCGGATCCTATTTCCGCCCGCATCTGCACTTGGGAAAAAGCGAGTTCGCTATGGTGCTCCGCGGTTGTTTCGACGTCTTTACGTTTGACGCTCATGGTCTGGTTGCCGGGCGGGTCTGCATCGGCCCGGCCGAAGAAACGTTCGCGCTGGAAATCCCGGCCGACACCTTCCACACCTGGATTCCGCTGGCGGAAGTCTCCGTCTTCTTCGAAGTCAAGAAGGGCCCTTATGATCCGGCAACCTCGATGGTCTTCGCGCCCTGGGCGCCCGAAGAAGGCTCTCCGGACACGGCAGTTTTCCAGTCAAAACTTCTGGCGGCGCGCGCCGGCGACCGCATCGCGTGAAAGATCGAAAAGGAAACGGTCGCGACCGGCCTGCGGGTGACAGGCCGTTTCCTACGGCTTCGCCCGCTGGACTTCCTTCATCACCGTCATTTCCGGCCGGCCGCCGATAAAAGCGGCGCTGGCCGAGAAAAATTCCTTGAAGTGCGGCGTGGAGGAATGAAACTCCAGGGCGGCTTTGTCCCTGTACTGTTCGACCACGACCAGCACGTCGGGATTGGCTTTATCCCGGTTGAGCGAATACAGAAGCGTCCCCTCTTCCGAAGCGACTTTGGAGATCAACACCGAGAAGGCGGCCATGGCTTCATCCATCTTCCCCTCTTTCACCGGCAACTTGGCAATAACGGTAATCATCGAAACACCTCCCGGATGGTTTTTTGAAGCTTTTCCGACTAGATGTGCCCCCATAGCATAAACACACCCCAAGTAGCAAGCGCTTCGGGATAACAACCAGGAGATCATTGAAAAAACAGATAAAATATGCAATGAATACTATCAAATCGCGATTGCATTTGCCCAAACGGTTTTAATAGTCATACGGTTTACCAACGCGCCGGCCGGTCGCAAAAACCGGCGACCGGGAGTGAAGTAAGGAAATTCGCTTTCATGGATCCCTTTGGAATTGCATTGATCCTATTTGTTTCCGCCCTTTTCTCCGGCGGCCTTGCGGCCTATGCCTGGCGTCGCCGCGGCACACCGGGAACCGGCATTGTCTTTTTTTTAATGCTGGGCACAACGATCGCGGTGTTCGCCTACGGAATGGAACTTCTCTCCACCACCCTTGCCGACAAAATGATCTGGGTGAGAATCCGCTACACGGGAACCGCCCTGATTTATCCGATGTATCTGCTGTTTGCGCTGTGGCACACCAACAAGCAGAAATGGCTTGCAGCCGGCCGCGTCGCCCTGTTGCTGGTCCTGCCGGTCTTCTCCGTGATCGGGCTCTTTACCAATTCCCTCCATCACCTGCACTATACCTGGGTCGGACTGGATACGAATGGCCCCTTTCCCATGATCGTCAAAACGTACGGACCCCTGTACGGGTTTTACGTCATCACCTCGTTTGGTTATGTGCTGCTGGCGCTGGCCATCCTGGGATCAAACTATTTACTCACCCCCTCCTTTTTTCGGCGGCAGACGGCCGCGCTGCTGATCGGGACGGGTGTCCCGCTGGCGGCCGCACTGCTTTATATCGCCGGCGTGAAACCTCTGGGAGGATTGAACATCCTCCCCTTTGCCTACATTCTTTCCAGTCTGACGGCCGCGTGGATCATCCTGGGTCAAAAGCTTTTCGGTCTGCGGCCCGTCGCACACGGAACGATCTTCGAAAACATGACCGACGGATTTGTTGTGCTGAACAAGGAACTTAAAATTGTGGACGCCAATCCCCCTGCTCTGCGCCTGCTGAACCTTTCGCCGGAGGCGCTGGGTCAATTCGGGAACAGGGCGTTTGTCCGTCACCCGTCGCTGATCCGGCTGATTCATTCGGAACCTCATGGCCACGTGCAAATTGAACAGGACGGACGGATCTTCGACGCGTTCAGAGCCTCTCTCACCGACCAGCAAAAAAATCTGGCCGGCCATTTGATCAGTCTGCGCGACGTCACCTCCATCAAGCGGGCAGAGAATGCTCTGCGGCAAAGCGAACTGCGGTTCCGCCAGATTTCCCACCTGACCTCGGACATTCTCTACTCCTGTACAACCGACCAGGACGGAAACTTCGCAATCGACTGGATATCCGGCAACACCGCGGCCGTCACGGGCTATTCCATCGAGGAAATCAAGGCGCAGTCCTGCTGGCGCTTCCTGGTGACGGAGGAAGATCTTTCGCTTTTCGAGGAAAATGTGACCGGGCTTGACCCGGGCCAGTCGCGGACCGCCGATCTTCGCCTCCGCCACAAGAACGGCAAAACGGTCTGGGTGGTTTCTCACGCCGAGTGTGTGAGGGAGCCTCAAGACCCGGAAACGATCCGCCTCTACGGCGGACTGGTGGACATCACCTCCCGCAAGCGGGCGGAGGAGGAACTTCTAAAAAACGAAAGCCAATACCGGTTTCTGACCGAAAACATGAACGACGTCCTGTGGATGATGGATCTGAATCTGCGGACCGTTTATGTCACCCCCTCCATCGAAGCCGTTCTCGGCTTCACTCAGGAGGAACGCCTTCGTCAGAGCGTTGAGGAACAACTAACGCCCGAATCGCTCAGGATCGCCCGGGAGACGCTGGCCCGGGAAAGAGTCTTTGAAGGACAGCCAGGCTTTCGCACAAGGAAAGCGACGTTGACACTGGAATTCTACCACCGGGACGGATCCACCCGCCGGCTGGAGACGATTGTCAGCGGCCTCTTTGACGATCAGGGCAGACTGACCGGTCTCTACGGCGTCTCGAGGGACGTTACCGAACGCAAGGAAACGGAAACCAGAATCCTGCAGTATTCGGAGGCGCTCAGAGAAAGAAACAAGGAGCTTCATTGTCTCTATTCCGTGTCGGAGCTGGTCCGGAAGGAAGAAATCTCTCAGGAAGACATTCTTTCAGCGTCCGCCTCCCTTATCGCGCAGTCCTATTTTTGTCCGGAGATCACCGGCTGTCGGATTTCGTGGGAAGATCGGGAATACAAGACGGAAAACTTCGCCCCGACCTCCTGGATGCAGACGAGCGCCATCCGGGTGCGCGGCAAAGAGGTTGGGAAAATCGACGTCTGCTACCTTGAGCTGCGGCCGGAAAAAGACGAGGGCCCTTTTTTAAAGGAAGAGCGCAAGTTCCTTGACGGCATCGCCGGGCTGCTGGGAAAATCGTACGAACGGCGGCTGGCCGTCGGAGAGCGGGAAAAGCTCATCGGGGAACTTCAAAATGCCCTGCAGGAGGTCAAGACCCTGACGGGCATGCTTCCGATCTGCGCGTCGTGCAAAAAAATACGAAACGACCAGGGATACTGGGAAAAAATCGAGCGTTACATCGGAGAACGCTCGTCGGTCCGGTTCAGCCACGGAATTTGTCCGGAGTGCGCGCAGAAATTGTATCCGGACCTGAACCTTAAAAAATAAGCGCCCGAGTCGCCGGGAACGGAGGTTCAAACCGGCCAGTCGGGGATTTTCTTTTTCGCTGTAAACCAGCGGATCGTCGTCCAGAACATCACCGGATTGCGCAAAGCGGTCCAAAAGCGGACGCGCAGGCTTGGGGAGGTCACGCCGAAGAGCAGTCGATCGAACCGATCGAAGTTCAGCGCGCGCATTTTTCCGATGGTGACTTTCTCCAGCGCGTTTTTCTCCCGACTGTAGCGCCTGAGTTTATCCGCGTAACGGGCTGCGCCGGCCTGCCCTTCGCTTGCGGCCTGCACGGCCAGCACCCCGCTTAAGCAGGCCATGTCAATGCCGCCGCCGTGCAGCGCGGAGGTGAGCCCCGCCGCGTCGCCCACCAGAAGAATATTGTCGTAAACCAGACGGGAAAGCATCCG
>JAAZOZ010000229.1 GCA_012797505.1 Smithella sp.
AGAAACATATTTGCCGGCAATGGGAGTCCTTTTGCTGGTGTTGCTCATCGGTTGCGCGGGGGATATGAAAAGCAAAAAGCCGGACCCGTTTTTTGAAAAATGGGAAACGATGGCGGAGGCTTCCCGCGGATCTTCTCCGGCAGACAGGCAAAAAATCATAGAACTTCCGACGCCTTCCGACCAAAAAGCGCAACTTTCCGCTCTGATAGGGGATAAATCCCAAAAACTTCCGACCAAGCCGATCAATCTGACCATGCGGCAGGCGGATCTCAAGGCCGTGCTGCGGGCCATGGCCAAAGCCGTCAATACCAATATCTTAATTAAAAATGATTTGAAAGGCGACGTCAGCGTCGATTTCCGCTCGGTCCCCTGGGATCAGGCCTTTACCGGTCTGTTAAAGACGCACGGGTTGAGTTATGTGTGGGAAGGCAGCATCATCCGCGTCATGTCCATTGAAGACATTGACCATGAATTGAAGCAGAAAGTGCAGATGCGTGAAATTGACTGGGTGGAACCCCTGATGGACCCTGTAATCATCAAAATCGACTATGCCGATCCGAAAAAACTGGAGAAGACGCTGCAGAACTTTCTAACGAAAGACAAAGAAGGCAAGACAAGAGGCTCTGTAACGCTCGATGAACACAGCAATTCCATGATCATCTCCGCAAGCGCGCGCGATCTGGAGCGCATGGTTCCCATTATTGAAAAGCTGGACAAATCGACGCCGCAGATCCTGATCAAGGCCAATATTGTCGAAACGTCAAAAAGCGTCGCGCGCGATCTGGGGATCAAGTGGGGCGGATACAACAGCGGTAATTTGAGCGGCAACCAGCTTGTGGTTACCGGCGGCAGAGGGGTGCCATCCGGCGGAAGAACGTACACTACCGATCCTACCGACAAGCAAATATCCCTGGGGTCGGGAACAATGGGGGTTGATTTCCCGGCCGGCAGCGCGGGATCGCAATTACTGGATGCCGCAACCGGTCCCCTCGGCACGTTGGGCCTGATGTTCGGCGTCGTCGGTGGAAATTTACTGGAAATGGAATTGCAGGCTTTGCAGAGCGACAGTAAGATCAATATTGTTTCGAGTCCCTCGATCACAACGCTGGACAACCAGAAAGCCTTTACCGAGAACGGAAAGAAAGTTCCTTTTGTTACATTGCAGCCCAGCACAACGCCTGGCGTTCTCCCCACACAAACCGTGACTTTTCAGGACGCCGTGATGAGGCTGGAAATTACGCCCCATGTGATTGACGGCAAAAACCTGAAGATGCAGATCAAGGTTTCGAAAGATGAACTGGATTTCAGCCGCGCCGCCGATATGTACGGCAATCCCATCATCAACAAGAAGCTCACCGAAACCTCGCTTATTGTCCAAGACGGGGAAACCATCGTGATTTCAGGGTTGACCAAAGAAACCAATACGGCCGGCGATGCGGGCTGGCCGTGGCTGAAAGACATTCCGGTTTTGGGATGGGCCTTTAAAGCCGACAGCCGGTCCGAAGACATGGAAGAGGTTCTGATTTTTATTACGCCGCATATCCTGAAGGTCGCCGGCATCAATGAGCGGCTTTCCTCGGGGATTCAGGAAAAACCGGCTTCCGGGCAGAAGGGCATTAATTAAAGGGAGGCGCCGGAAATGGATTATTTCAATATTCTTCATTTCAAAAAGGAACCTTTTTCCAATTCTCCGGAACCGGAGTTTCTTTTCGCGGCGCCGCAGTACGACATCTGTCTTCAGATGCTCGAGATGTCCGTTCGTCTGAGGCGCGGACTCAGCGTGGTGATCGGCGATGTGGGCACCGGGAAAACAACCCTCTGCCGCAAGCTGATCCAGAATTTATCTGCACCCACACCTTCGGAGTCACCGGACATCGATACCTACCTTTTGCTGGACCCCGCGGTGGAAAGCTCAATCGTCTTTGTCAAAACCGTTGCCGGGATCCTGGGGATTCGCGACATAACCCCAGAAGACAGCGAATGGCAGCTCAAGGAAAAAATCAAGAACTTCCTGTTTGAAAAAGGCGTGGATGAAAAAAGAATCATTGTCCTGATTATTGACGAGGGGCAAAAGATCCCTGACGAGTGCCTGGAAATATTGCGGGAATTTTTAAACTATGAAACCAACGATGCCAAACTGCTCCAGACGATCATTTTCGCGCAGCCGGAACTGGAGAAAAGCCTGGCCGCCCGGCCCAACTTAATGGACCGTGTTGATTATATACATCATTTCAAGCCGTTGAACTTCTTGCAGATGAAAGCGATGATTGAATACCGGGTCTCCGTCGCCCGTCAGGAAACGGTAAAATATCCCCTCTTTACTCTCAGCGGACTGCTGGCCATTTATTTCGCCACCGGCGGTTATCCCCGTAAGGTTGTTTCGCTGTGCCACCAGGCGCTGCTCAAGATGATCATTCGGGGCAAAAGACAAGCAGGCTGGTTTCTGGTTCGAAGCTGTTCGAGCAGGACAAAAGCGCAGGCGCAGACCGGCAGGCGGGTGGTATGGAGGGCGGCAAGTCTTTTGGTGATGGCCACCGTGCTTTTTTTAACTGCGCTGTATCTGATCGGACCGGAGAACCCACAAAACGGCGCATCCATGAGTCAGGCGCTGACCGGCATATTCCATAAAAAAGAATCTTCACTCCCTTCCGCGCCGATACTCCCGGCGCCTCCTGTTCCTGCCGTTCCGCCGACAGCCGCCGTTTCTCCGTTGCCGGAACAACCGGGAAAAAACATCGCTCCGGAAAAAACACCAGAGCCGCTTTTAGGCTCCATCCCCGCAAAGGGCAAGTTTACTCTGTGGAAGATCATGGATAATATTTATGGAGATGCAGGCGAAGAAATCATGCGGCAATTTCTTCTGGCCAACCCGCAAATCAAAGACAGCCGCAATATTGCGGAAAACGCCGTCATTCAGGTGCCGCTGATCATGGACAAAGCGCGGCCGATTCCGCCGGGTACGATTCTGGTTTCCCTGCAAAGCGGCAAAGATCTGGCGCCCATTTACTATTCGTTTATCGAAAGAAAAGACCGGTCCGGCGCGCCCGGACGGATGTTTCTTTCTTTCTGGAGCAAGCGCGAAGGCAGAAAGTTCGCGGTGGCGCTGAACAAGCGCTTTGAGAGCTTACAGGCGGCACAGGATGCCGTCAATCGACTGCCGCTGGAAGTTGCGGCAAGCGCAAAAATACTGTCGGCATGGGACGGCGACACGGTTTGCTTTAACCGCAAGCTTGCCGGCATCTGAAGAGTGAAACTTTTGAATTTTGTCATATCGAGGACCAAAATGCACCGCCTGATGTCATTTCGAGGAGCGAAGCGACGAGAAATCTAACGATCTCTCATTGTATTCGGGACAAGGATTTTTCCCTTCGGTCGAAATGACAAAGAAGAGGGTCGAAATGACAAAAAAGGGGTGCGAAATGAAAATATTGGCGGTTTTTCAAAGCTCTAAATGTGATGAACTCGTAAAATGCCAATTTCGCATCCTTTTCGTCATGCCGGCAAAGGCCGGTATCCAGTAATTACAATAAGTTCTGGACTCCGGCTTTCGTCGGAGTGACGGTTTGAATTACTCTTTACGAGACCGTCAAATGTGAGGAGTGTGGATGAAAGTCAAAAAACGCCTGGGTGAAATGCTGATCGACAGCGGTCTGCTCACGGAGGAGCGCCTTCAGCAGGCCCTGGTTGAACAGAAGAAAGCCGGCCTGAAGCTGGGTCAGTATCTCACCCGTCAGGGAGTGGTCAACGAACAGCAGGTCATCGACATGTTGAGCCGTCAGCTCAATATTGCCAAATATCACCCCGATCAATATCCGCTGGATCTGTCACTGGCCCATTACATTCCCATTGACACCGCACAGAAATACCAGGTAGCGCCTTTGCGGAAAAAAGGCAGGCTGCTCACCATTGCCATGGTCGATCCTCTGGATATCAATGCGCTGGATTTCATCGAGATGCTGACCAATTCGGAAGTGGAGCCCGTGGTCTGTTCGGAAAGGGAGCTGAACCAGATCATCAGTTCGCTCTATGGTTCACAGTCCGGTCTGGGCAGCATCATGGAAAGCTTGGAGGTGGCCGCCCCTGAAGAAAGTCAGGAAGAAGCCGCGCCGGGCAAAGAGACGGAAGTTTCC
>JAAZOZ010000230.1 GCA_012797505.1 Smithella sp.
ATTTATAATGTCATCGGCATTCCGATTGCCGCGGGCGTCCTTTATCCTTTCTTCGGAATCCTGTTGCATCCGGAGTATGCCGCCGCCGCAATGGCCATGAGCTCCGTTTCCGTTGTGAGCAATTCCCTGCGATTGAAAAGGGTTTGGACAAAGCGAAAAAACTCCTAACAAATTCCATCATCTCCAATTATTTTTACAAAAATAAAATTTTTTCTTGACAATCAGAAACGGGGAGAGTATTCGGATAGCCATTGGTTGAACGTCCAATCAAATATTAGGTTGGGCGTCCAATAAAAAGCTGGCGTATCATCAAAACCCGCTTCAGGTAAATTTTTACGGGAATTTTCTGGTTGGTGACGATGCTCTTAAAAGGCTGTTTACATACGCACACCACATGCTCGGACGGTAAAATGTCGCCTCAGGAAGTCGCCGACGCCTATGAATCCAAAGGATACGATTTTATTGCCTTCACGGATCACGATTACCTGTTGAAGCCGAACTATATGGATCTTTACAGGCAGGTCAGGACCAGCATGATTGTTTTTTACGGCATCGAGCTTTCGGTTTTTGTCAACGGAAATATACATGTCGCGAAAATTGAAGGCGACCGGGAGCGGCTTCACATCTTTAATCATATCAGCGAATATGATTTTACCCCGCAGCAACTGCTGGTTCGCCTGGAGCAGCTCGAAAAGATGTATCCCCTGGATGCCGTGGAAACCACGAAGAAGGGATTTCGCGATGCGGTTTTCGAATCACTGGACATCGCCTACCCTAAAATCGCGTCTGATGATTCGCATACCCTCACGGGAATCGGCAGAGCGTGGGTTGAACTGGACGTAAAACGGGATAAGGATTCCATTATCAACGCGATACGGAAGGGAGAATTTTGGAACTGCTACCTGGGTTGAGGTCGGGTGGCTGTTTCAGCGGACGGCACGCATCTGTTTGAAGGATGAAAAATATTCAATTCGAACCAACAGGAAGGAGGACGGGTAATGGGTAAGAGATTGGCTGTCTGCGCGGTGGCGCAGATCAAGAATCATCCAGATTATCATTATTTGCGTTTTCAGAACATGCTGCTCGAATGTTTTGAGTCGATCATGGAGCAGACGAAGGTCACTTTTGACATGGAAAAGGGCATCCGGACGATCATCAGCTGTTCGGATGACATGTTCGACGCCCGGACGATATCCGACAACGGCGTCACGGATGTTATGGGCGCGCATTTTCGCGGCGAGGAAAAAATGGCTCAGGAAAGCATCAACGGCCTCGGATACGCCATGGCCTGCATCCTCTCCGGCCATGATGATGTGATTCTTTTCATGGGACACTGCAAAGAATCGCAGGGGGAAAGCCGCCGGATGATTTCCAACCTGGCCTATGATCCCTTCTACTGTCGGCCGCTCGGCATGGACTATCACAATGTGGATGCGATGCAGGCCCGCGCCTACATGGAAAAATCGAACGTGACGGACGAACACCTGGCGAAGATCGTGGTCCGCTCCCGAGCCAACGGGAAGAAAAACCCCTACGGCCGCGAAAATAAAATCGTCAGTGAAAAAGACGTGCTGAATTCGCCGATGTATTCGGATCCGCTTCGGGAAATGCACATCTATCCGGTTACCGACTGGGCTTACGGAATGCTGCTGTGCTGCGAAGAGCGGGCAAAGGAGTTCACGAAGAACCCTGTGTGGATCACCGGATACGGCAGTTGCATGGATCGCTATTTCCTGGGCGACAAGGATTTCACGTCGAATTTTTCGCTCAAGAATGCCGCAAAGCGCGCATATAAAATGGCCGGTATCAAAGATCCCAAGAAAGACATCCAGGTGTTTGAACTGAGCGACCATGCGGCGTATCAGCTTCCGATGTGGGCCGAAGGCGTGGGCATTGCTGAAGAAGGACGGGGCGGCCGGTGGATCGACGATGGCGGCATGGACAAATTCAATGTGAACCTGTCCGGCGGACAGCTCAACGGAAATCCGCTTCTCCTGGGAGGAGCGGCCAGGGCTATTGAATGTTACTACCAGTTGTCGAAACAGGCGGGTGAGAGGCAGATCAAAGGCGCGAAACGGGCAGTGGCCCAGGCGGCGACCGGCGGGGCCGGACAGCATCAGGCCGTAATCGTCATGGAAGCGTAGGGAGGTTGAATCATGGCACATAAAAAAAACAGAAATGTTGGAATTATCGGCATCGGACAGACGAAGCATTCCAGTCATCGCGAGGATGTCAACCAGCCTGAATTGATCCATGAAGCGGTCAGCCTGGCGCTGAAAGATGCGAAGCTGACCATGAAAGACATTGACTGCGTCGTTCATGGCAATATGGAGCTTTTTGAGATGGTCCACTCGCCGGATCTCTGGCACGTGCTGGGAACCGGCGCCTACGGCAAGGATTCCATTCGAATTACCACGGGGGGGACCGTCGGGGCAACCCTTTCCTGCGCGTCGGACAATCTCGTGGCTTCAGGCATGTATGATATCGTCATGGCCATCGGGTTTGAGAAACTGCAGGAAGGCCACACCACGGGCGGCATCACCAACATGGCCTGTCCTCTGTGGTTCAGAAAGATCCAGGCGGGGGCGCTTACCGGTTCCTCGGCGTACGATGTCGAGCGGGAATTCGGTCTGGAACGGGCGAACCGCGCGTCGCTCATGTACCGGATCATCATGGACAAGCACGCTTGCCTCAATCCCAATGCGCACCGGGCTTTTGGTCTGGACTTCAATCAGGTTGACGATCTGATCCGGACTTCGCCGAAACTCGTCGGCGAACTGAAACTGATCGAAATGTGTTCCCAGTCGGACGGCGCCTGCTGCGTGATCTATGCCTGCGAGAAAAAAGCGAAAGAGTTGTCCAAGACCCCGGTCTGGATCCGCGACCACATCACCGCCCACAAGGAAGAGAATTTCACGATCTTCGGCTATGACCGGAAGTATCCGGTCCTGAAGACGCATAAATTTGCGGCAGAGCATCTTTTCCAACGCAACGGCATAAAAGATCCCTTAAATTATTTTGACGTATTCGAAATGTATGATCCGGCGACCTGGTGGGCCATTGACTGGATTCGGGATTTCTTCAATCTGCAGGGGGACGAGCACCTCAAGCTCATCGAAAACAAGGAAATCATGATCGGCGGCAAAATGCCCATCAATCCGTCCGGCGGCGTGATCGGATCCAACCCGATCGGCGCCACGGCGCTGGTGCGGGTGGCCGAGGCTGCCCTTCAGGTGCGCGGCAATGCCGGTCCGCATCAGATACCGACCCCGGTCAATCACGCGCTCGCGTCAGGGTTTGGCGGCACCATGTGGACGGTGATGACAATGCTCGAAAAGGAACTTAACTGGTAGGAGGACGATCATGGCAGAATACTGGGGAGTAAAAGTAGAAGATATATTCAATACGATGAAGGAGCGTTTCCGTCCCGAGGGGGCCAAGGATGTCGATGCCGTTTTTGGGTATGACATTGCCGACGAGGGCAAATGGAGACTGACCGTTACAAATAACACGATGTTGCTGGAAAAGACCGACACGCTGGCCGGATGCGTGTCGACCATGTCGGCCGACGGGGAGACCTTTGTCGGGGTCAACACGGGCAAAGTCGATGCGACCAACGCCTTCATGAGCGGAAAATTTAAGGTGGAAGGCGATATGGGCGCTTTCGGGAAGACCGGCAAGCTTTTCCGCAAATTTGTCATTCCCAAAAAGGAGATGACGACCAAAGAGTATCTGGCCGACATGTTTGCCACCATTGTCCCGCGTTTCAAGGCAAAAGAAGCCGAAGGCCTCGAAGCTTCTTTTGGCTTCGACCTCGGCGGACCGGACGGCGGCAAGTGGACCGTCTTCATCAAGGACAAGGTTTGCACGGTCACCACGTCCATTGAGGGAAAGCCGACGGTCACGCTGGAATTCAACGACGCCAAAGATTATGTTGATTTCATTCTCGGCAAGATCGACGCGCAGAGCATTCTGGCCGCGGGAAAAGCGTCCGCGAAAGGCGACATCAACATGATGGCGTCGAAATGGCCCATCCTCTTCGAAAAATATAAAGATCCCATGGCCGGCGCTGTTCAGGAACAGGAACTGCTGGTTCTCAAAAAGACCATATCGTTGAACGAGAAGTTTTCAACCGGTCCCATCATGGGCAAATTTCTCAAAGGGCTGAAAGACAAAAAAATATTCGCGAACAAATGTCCCGAATGCGGCCGCCTGCAGCTGCCGCCGCGGGAAGTTTGCGCCGAGTGCCGTGTGCGCGCCGGCGAGATGGTCGAGGTCGGGCCCAAGGGGGAAGTCCGGTATATGGACATCGTTTACTACGCCATGCCGGATCCGTTGACCGGTGTGGCCAGGGAAACCCCTTACGGGTCGATATTCATCCTTTTTGACGGCTGTAAGGGCAACGAAACCCTGCCGCACTTTATACGGAAGGATCAGATCGAAAAGATTCAGATGGGCTGGAACGAAAAGAAGGGGACCCGCGTTCGTCCTGTCTGGGAAGAAAACCGGATCGGCGACATCTGGGATATTCAATATTTCGAGATCGATGAGTAAGGAGACGGGAAATGACAACAAATTCAATTAAAGGATTCGAAGACAGCTATCAAGTCGAAGGCAAAATGGCGCTCCCTTATTCTTACTTTGCCGGCCGGGTGGGCAGCAAGTTCATTACGACCATCCGGGACCAGAAGAAAATCATGGGAGTCAAATGCCCCGCCTGTAACACGGTCTATCTGCCGCCGCGGCAGGTCTGCGACGTGGATTTTACCGACATTCGCGACGCGTGGGTCGAGCTGGAAAGCACTGGCACGGTGACGAACTTCACGGTGGTGCGCTATGACGACAAGCACCTGCCGCGCAAGGCGCCGTTTGTCCTGGCCCTCATAAAACTAGACGGCGCCGGCACGCCCTTTATGCACATTCTGGAGGAGTGCAAAATCGAGGATGTCAAAATCGGAATGAAGGTCGAGGCGGTGTTCGCGAAGGAAACAACGAATACCATCCTCGATATCGATCATTTCAAACCCGCGGCTGAAAAAGCGTCCATTCATGAAATTAACGCACAGAGAAAACAATGGGTTCCGACCGAGGAACCCGAGGAGACAGCAAAAAGAAAAGGAGGGAAACCCGATATGTCCAAACCCGTCATTATTACCGCAGCGCTTACCGGCGCCGCCACGATGAGAAATCAGAATCCGGCCGTGCCGTACAAACCGGAGGAATTCGCTGAAGAAGCCTACAAGTGCTGGAAGGCCGGCGCAGCCATGGTCCACGTCCATGCCCGGGAAGACGGTGGCATGGCCACCCATGATCACGCGAGGATCAAGGCGACGTATGACGCCATCAAGAACAAGTGTCCGGACCTTATTGTCTGTTTGAGCTCGGCCGTCGGTATGGGAAAAACGGCGGAGCAGCGGATCTCCCAGATCGTTTATGTCAAACCCGAAATGGCGTCACTCAACACCAACACCATGAACTTCGGCATTGTGGACCGCAAAACGGGGAAAATCTTTATTGACTATGTTTTTGAAAACACCTTCGGCATGCTGCAGGACTTCGCCAAGGCGATGGAAGAAAACGGCGTGAAGCCGGAAATCGAGTGCTACGACATGGGCGGTCTGGACAATACCGTCATGATCGGCAAGCAGGGCATCTTCAGCGATCCAATGAACTTCAACTTCGTGTGGGGCGTTGCGGGCGGTCAGCAGTTCCGGACCGAAGCCTTCGTTGCCATGATGAACGCGCTTCCCCCGAAAGCGAACTTCACCACCTGCGGCGTCGGGACGGATCAATATCCCTGCATCATGCAGTCCTGCATCCTCGGCGGACACATGAGGGTGGGCCTGGAGGACAACATCCGAATGCCGAACGGAGTGCTGGCCAAGGGGAGTTACGAACAGGTGGAGGTGGCCGTGACCATCGCCAATTGTCTGGGACGTCCGGTGGCAACCACGGAGGAGGCGCGCCTGATTATGGGGATTAAGAAGCGATAAACGATCGGCGACGCTGCGGATGACGTCATCGGCAGCGTCGCTTCAGATTTCTGCGGGAGAAGTTCGATGGAAGCAACAGAAAAAACCATGAACGATGTTTTTAGGAACCGCGTTCAAAAATACAAAGACCGTCTTGCTGTTGAAAAGAAGATGAACGGCGTGTGGCATAGCGCGACCTGGAATGAGTATTACGAGCGGTCGCGCGCCGTTGGCATGGGACTTTATGCCCTGGGGATTCGAAAAGGGGACATGGTTTCCATCCTTTCCGAAAACCGGTTG
>JAAZOZ010000231.1 GCA_012797505.1 Smithella sp.
CTGGAAGTTCTGGATCTGCCGCTCGGGTATCCGAACGGCATGGTGGCGACGCTGGTGGCCAACGACTTAGTCAAAAAGATGAAGCCCAAGGAGCTGGATGACGTAAAGGTACTGTATCTGCATGCCCACGGCCCGGGCCTCTTGCACACCCAGAAGCCGGTTTATAAGATGGAGGATCTCAAGGGAATGAAAATCCGGTCAACCGGTCTCAGTGCTAAAATTGTGGAAAACCTGGGTGGCGTTTCGGTAGCCATGCCCCAGGGCGGAACCTATGAAGCCCTGCAAAAAGGCGTCGTGCAGGGCACACTGGCTCCGATGGAGACCCTGAAGGGCTGGAAGCAGGCGCAGGTGATCAAATATACGACCGACTGCACCAACATAGGCTACACCACCGCGATGTTCGTTGTCATGAACAAAAAGAAGTGGGAATCACTGCCCAAGGATGTACAGAAAGTGTTTGACGATGTCAGCCGTGAATGGATTGCCGTAGCCGGCAAAGCCTGGGATGACGCGGATGCCGAAGGCTACAAATATTCGGCGGAACTCGGTAACAAAGTGATCAAATTGTCCGACGCGGAAGAAGCCCGCTGGGAAGCCGCCGTCAAACCGGTCTCCGAAGGATACGTCAAAGCGACGGAAAGCAAGGGTCTGCCGGGTAAACAGGCGCTTGCTGAAACCAGGGCCTTGATTAAGAAGTATTCCAAATCCAAGAAATAAGGGGTTCGATTGTGCTGCGCAGACCGATAAAGTATATTGAGGAAACAGGCAAGGGTTTTAATATCCTTGCCTGCGCCGCAGTCGTGGTCATGATGCTCCTGTCTACGGCAGATGTTATCTTGCGTCTGTTCGGCAAACCCATCCCCGGCACTTATGAACTGGTGGGATTTCTGGGAACCGTCGTCGTGTCTTTCGCCCTGGCGTTTACATCGATGGAAAAAGGACATATTGCGGTGGAGATTCTGATGGAAAAGCTGCCGCAGCGGGCCCAAATGGCCATCGAAGCCTTCTGCAACCTGATCGGTGCGCTGCTCTTCGCTGCCATCGCCTGGCAAGCTGTCGTTTACGGACTGGACATCAAGGCCAGCGGAGAGGTCTCCCTGACGCTGCAGATGCCTCCTTACCCCTTTATTTTCGGCATCGCCGTCGGATGCGCCCTCTTGGCCCTGCTGCTTGTTGCCGACTTCGCTAAATCCCTGAGAAGGACCCTGGACGTATGAGCCCAACCACAATCGGTCTGATCGGCTTTGCCGTATTGATTATTTTGATGTTTCTGCGAATGCCCGTTGGATTCGTCATGGCCTTGGTCGGCTACCTGGGGTTCGGCCTGCTCGTTTCCTGGAGCGCCGCCTCCAATCTTGTCATTCGCGACTTTTATTCCACGTTCAGTTCGTATAACCTGACTGTGATCCCTCTGTTTGTGCTCATGGGCCAGGTCGCCTTTCATTCGGGCATCAGCGGCCGCCTCTTCAACGCCGCCCACAAGTTCTTCGGCCATCTGCCTGGGGGGCTGGCCATTGCCACCATCGGCGCCTGCGCCGGTTTCTCGGCGGTTTGCGGTTCAACCAGCGCCACA
This sequence comes from Smithella sp., assembly GCA_012797505.1. GTDB lineage: Bacteria > Desulfobacterota > Syntrophia > Syntrophales > Smithellaceae > UBA8904. Next base: position 1,574 of record JAAZOZ010000231.1, read on the forward strand.
GCCGCCACCATGGCTTCCGTAGCGCTTCCCGAGATGAAGAAATACCAGTATGACCCGGCGCTGGCCACCGGTGTGGTCGCGGCCGGAGGAAGCCTGGGGATTCTGATCCCTCCCAGCACCATCTTCATTATTTACGGCATCATGACCGAGCAGTCCATCGGCGAGCTGTTCATGGCCGGCGTTATTCCGGGGATTCTCCTATCGTGCTTCTTTGTTCTGTCCATTCTGATCTGGGCCTGCTTTCGTCCGGACATCGGGCCGCGCGGCCCCAAGAGAACCTGGGGGGAGAAATTCAAATCCTTATCCGGCCTTATCGAGACCCTGCTTTTGTTTGTTCTGGTCATGGGCGGGCTCTTTGCCGGAATTTTCACACCGACGGAAGCCGCCGGCATCGGGGCGTTCGGCACCATTGTGATCGCCCTCATCGGACGAAACCTGTCCTGGAAGGGATTCAAGAACGCTCTTTACGACACCACCCGGATTTCCTGCATGATTTTCGTCGTGGTCGCCGGCGCGACGGTCTTCGGCCATTTTCTGGCCGTGACCCGGATACCGGCGGACATCGGGACTTTCGTTTCCGGTCTGGAGCTCCCTCCGATGGTGATCATGGGCATCATCATCGTCATCTACCTGCTTCTGGGCTGTCTGATGGATTCGCTGGCCATGATCATGCTGACGATCCCCATTTTTTATCCGGTCGTCCTCACCCTGGGGTTTGACCCGATCTGGTTCGGGGTGATCATCGTCGTCGTTTCGGGAATGGGCGTGATCACACCACCGGTCGGCATCAATGCCTATGTGGTGGCGGGCGTGGCCCGCGACGTCCCGCTTCACATTGTCTTCAAGGGATCTCTGCACATGCTTTACGCCATGATTGCGCTGGCCGTCCTGCTGATCATCTTTCCCCAAATCACCCTTTTCCTGCCGCAGATGTTGAAATAGTGGAATAGGGTGAAACCTGAAGGAAAAAAAGAAGCCCCGTTTTTTAACGGGGCTTCTTTTCGTTGACGCTGAATTATGCGGAGGCGTTGGCGTCAACGGCATACTTCATTTTAAGATATTTCTCCATCGTCTGGGGGAATAATATCCACCCCAGCAAATCTTCATCTGTACGCGCAAGACCGCCAATGGTTTTTTTCGCGTCTTCAATTTCCGGCGGCAGGTCGTCAGCCGGTCTGCCGGTGATCGGCTCCTGTCCGCGTTTATTATTTCCTGACTTTGACAGCAGCAAAAATAATAGTCAGTTAAAATGGCAAGTTACGGGCATACCTCAAGCTTGTGCCACTACATTTTCGCTTTTTGTAATACGAAGGACCTTGGGCGGTGGTTTGAGGCCGATGGCAGAAAACAG
>JAAZOZ010000232.1 GCA_012797505.1 Smithella sp.
ATATGAATTTGTCCGTCGCCGATGTCTTCCCGGATTTGTCGTTGAATCTCTTTGAGGCAGCTTTTGAGGGCGCGCACCGGGTCGCCGTGCGTCCGTCCGTAGAAGGATGCGGTGACCTCGCTGGTTTCAAAGTCGATGAGGCTGGCTTTCGTGGTGGTGGAGCCGCCGTCCACGCCGAGGATATATTCGCGTCCGGCGACGACTTTTCCTTTTTGCGACGACAGGTAGGTGACTCTGCCCTCAGCGCTTTTCAGGCTTTTGAACCGTTTGAACAAAACGGAGCTTTTTTTGAACAGCTTTTCCGGGGCCGGAAGCGGGCTGCCTGCGGAAGCGGCCATCAGGGCCGCGCCGTATGCCTCGAACCAGGGCGCCTGTTCGGGGACGATAAATTCGATTTGCGGCATGCGCTCCCGAATGAAGCGCAGAATATACGGGTTTTGGGTGACGCCGCCCGTCAGCAGAACTTTCCCTTTTTCAATCCGGGCCCGCTTCAGAAAATCGGCGACCTTGACGGCCATAACGTTGGAGAGGGAAAGAACAATATCCCCCGTTCTGGCTTCGCCCTTGTTCAGGCGGTGCGTGCAGTCGCTTTTCATGAAGACGGAACAGCGCGAGGAAAGTTTCAGGACACGGCAATCCTCCGGAATGCGGTGGATGTCGTCGAGCGTCATGTTCATTCGGGCGAGCTGCTGCTTGAAGAATTCGCCGGTGCCCGACGCGCATTTGTTGCCGGAAAAGCTGGTAATGATTTTGTTTTGTGAATCGATCGTATAGACCACCAGATCTTCGCCGCCCAAAGAGACAAGCGCGTCGATGGAATCCTTGCGGTTTTGCAGCGCCGCCTCGATACAGAGCGGTTCGATGACGCTGTGAATGTTTAAAAGATGGCGTCCCTCGGTGCCGGTGGTCAGGGTTTGAACGCCGGGAGGCAAATCACAGCCGGAAAGCAGCTTTGTGAGCGTGTCGGGAAAGTTGCCTTCATGAGGTTCGACGGCGCTCCACACGACACGAGGGCCTTCCAGCAGGGCGGCTTTGACGTTTGAGGAGCCGATATTGATTCCCAGACTGTACATAAACACTCCCGTAAAAATCCTGCGGATGGAAGTATTACGATTGTGCAAAATCGTCAAGCATTCCAGGAGATTTTTTTTAAATCCCTTCGAAAATTAAGGAATTAGATTTTTGTCCGGCAAAAAAAAAGCAGCTGAACGCGTCTGCCGCCAGCTGCTTTTTGTTCTTCGAACATTCATTGACGGGGGAGATTTCATCACCCGCTTCAGGATCAGTGTCCTTCCTCCATCGCGCCGCTGATGTACATCATGGCCAGGAGCATGAAAACCAGCGTCTGGACGACCGATGTAAAGATCATCAAAAACATAATGGGCAGCGGAACCAGCAGCGGAACCAGGAGCAGCACGACCAGCAGAACGATGTCTTCGCCCGCGATATTGCCGAAGAGCCGGAACGTCAGCGACAGAGGCCGCGACAGATGGCTGATGATTTCAATGGGCAGCATCAGCGGGATCAGCCACCAGACCGGTCCCAGGAACTGCTTGAGGTACTTGATGCCGTGAGTCATGACGCCGACGATGTGCGTCATGAAGAAGACGACCAGCGCCATGGCCGCGTTCGTGTTGATGTTGGCCGTCGGCGACTCGAATCCGGGAATGATGCCGATCAGGTTGGAGGTCAGAATAAAAAGCCCCAGCGTGGCGATCAGGGGGAAGAACTTTTTGCCGTGTTCTCCCATGGTGTCCACCAGAAGACTGTGAAGGCCGTCGATGACGACTTCCATCACATTTTGCAGCCGGCCCGGATAAATCTGGAGGTTGCGCGAGGCCATAAAGGAAAGGATGGACAGAAGTGCGACAATAAATAACGTATTGAAAACAATGGTCATGTTAACGCCGACATCCTTGAACAAAGATGTGTGGAAGAAAATTAGGGGCTCCATTCGTGTCTAACCAACCTCCTCAATAAAGTTTTTTTTTGACAGGGTGGTGATTACGGTAAAAACCATGTTAATCACAACCACGGAAAGTCCGATGACCAGGCCGACCGCGTCCACCGTGCCGCTGGTAAGAAGCAGAAACAGCACGACGGCGGTGAGGGCCAGCCGAATGAAATATTGAATCATGGTCGGGCGCTTGACGTTGCCGGAGAGATTTTTGAACAATCTTTGCAGGCCGAGCGCCATGCCGTGAAAGTTGAGAATGCTGATGAAGCCGCCGAGCAGGACGCCCAGATAAAATTTAGCCGGAGCAAAAATGACGGAAGGAATAAAAAGAACCGCCAGGATGACCCAGTTGGCCATTTCAAGTTTTTTTTGGAGCGGGTCTTTGGCGATGAGGTTCACTTTTCAAGCTCTTAATGATGATTTCTTCATCATTGAAATTTCTTTTTATCAAAACATAGATGTTGCGAAACCCGGCCGAAATTCCAATGAGCAGGAAAACGACGGTGAACGCGTGGCCGGAATCAAATTTCCGGTCCAGATAGCTTCCTAAAAGGAGGCAGCCAAAAATCGCCAGAACCATTGCGATGCCGATGCTGCTGGCATAAGCCATCTGGATGCCTAATTTTTTGGTCTCGCTATCCATTTGGTGAGTGGGTCCTTAACACGGGGGGCAGTCAAAGTCAATCAAAAACATGACCGCCGTTCATTTATTTAAAAGGTGGCGATGATCCCTGTACCAGGCGATGGTTTTTTTAAGCCCGGTGGCGAGGTCCGTCTTTGCCTTAAACCCAAATTCTTTCAATGCTTTGGATGTGTCCAGCATTCGCCGGGGCTGGCCGTCCGGCTTGGAGGAATCCCAGACGATTTTTCCGGAAAACCCGGACAACCCGGCAACCAGTTCCGTCAGCTCCCGGATGGAAATTTCGAAGCCCGCTCCGATGTTTACAGGTTCGCTTTTATTGTAGGAATCGGCGGCCAGGCAAATGGCTTCCGCCGCGTCTTCGACGTAAAAGAATTCCCGTGTTGCCGAACCTGTTCCCCAGACCTCCAGCGTGTCCGAGTTTTTGTCCAGGGCATCAAAGCATTTTTTGATCAGCGCCGGAATGACGTGGGAGGACCGGGGATCGAAATTGTCGCCGGGGCCGTAGAGGTTGACGGGCAGCAGAAAAATGGAATTAAAACCGTATTGGCGGCGGTAGGCCTGGGACTGCACCAGCATCATTTTCTTGGCCAGTCCGTAGGGGGCGTTGGTTTCCTCCGGGTAGCCGTTCCAGACGTCGTCTTCTTTAAAAGGGACCGGCGTAAATTTCGGATAGGCGCAGATGGTGCCCAGCGCGACAAATTTTTCGATTTTGCGCACCCAGGCTTCGTGCATCAGCTGCGCGCCCATCAAAAGATTGTCGTAAAACAGTTCGGCGGGCTTTTCCTGGTTGAATCCGATGCCGCCCACTTTGGCCGCCAGGTGGATGATCACGTCCGGCCGGGCCGCGTCGAAAAGGCGGCCAATATCTTCCAGGCGGGTCAAATTATATTCCGGCAGATCGGCAATGTCGATGCTTTTGCAGCCGTATCGGGACAGTTGGTTGATCAGGTGCCGACCCAGAAATCCTTTGCCGCCCGTCACCGTAATTCGTTTGTTTTTCAGCATGACCGCCGTCTCCCAAAAATCAACTGATTCGTTCGGTATTGGCGCAGGAAAATCCCGCGTCCACGAGCGTTTTTTCCTTTTTGGCCGACTCCAGATCGGAGGCGATCATCATATCGACGAGTTCGTCAAAGGAAACCCGCGGCTGCCAGCCCAGCGCCTTGCGGGCTTTGGACGCATCCCCCAGCAGAACGTCCACCTCCGTCGGGCGGAAATAACGGGCGTCCACCGCCACGTATTTGGCGTAGTCCAGCCCCAGTTTGCTGAAGACCTTTTCCGCGAATTCGCGGACCGAGTGCGTTTCCCCGGTGGCGATCACGTAGTCGTCCGGTTTGTCCTGCTGAAGCATGAGCCACATGGCCTCCACGAAGTCGCCGGCAAATCCCCAGTCGCGCTTGGCTTCCAGATTGCCCAGATACAGTTTGTCCTTGAGGCCCAGCTTGATTTGCGTCGCCGCGCGGGTGATTTTGCGCGTGACGAACGTTTCCCCGCGGCGGGGCGATTCATGGTTGAAGAGAATGCCGTTGGTCGCGAAAATTCCGTAGGCGTCGCGGTAGTTCTGCACGATGTGATACGCGTAAACCTTTGCGGCCGCGTAGGGGCTTCGGGGTTGAAACAGCGTTTTTTCGCTCTGCGGCGGAGGCGCGGCGCCGAACATTTCACTCGACGACGCCTGGTAGAATTTTGTTTTGATGCCGGTCTTGCGGATGGATTCCAGAATTCTCAGCGTGCCCAGACCGGTGATGTCTCCGGTGTACTCGGGCATGTCGAAGCTCACGCGGACGTGGCTTTGCGCGCCCAGATGATAGATTTCGTCCGGACGGATGGAGGCAAGCAGGTCCATGATCTGACCGGAAACGGAGAGATCCCCGAAGTGCAAAAACAGCTTCGCATTCGGGTCATGAAAATCCCGGTACAGATGATCGATGCGGTCCGTGTTGAAGGTGCTGGAGCGGCGGATCAACCCGTGAACCTCGTAGCCCTTGCCCAGCAGAAACTCGGCCAGGTACGATCCGTCCTGTCCGGTGATGCCGGTGATTAACGCTTTTGTCATAGCTTCTCCTTATTTTATAAACGCCAGTATGCAATCCCCAGAGACTGCGCCCGGGCCGGGTCAAAGACCGATTTGACGTCGAGCAGAATCGCACGGTTTTTGCGGCACAGCGATGCGATCTTTTCGAGGCCCCATTTCATATATTCCCGGTGGGCCACCGCCAGAATGACGGCGTCCACGTCTTTCAGGTCTTTGGCCTGAGCAAGCTCGACGCCGCAGTGCTCCCGCGCCTCTTCGGGAAGGGCCAGCGGATCATGCGCCAGAACCTTCACGCCGAAGTCGGCAAGCTCACGGATAATATCCACGACGCGCGTATTGCGCAGATCGGGGACGTTTTCCTTAAACGACAGGCCCAGAACCGCGACGCGGGCTTTTTTGACCTGAAGGTCCGCGGCGATGAGCATTTTGACGGTTTTTTGAGCGATGTATTTTCCCATGTTGTCGTTGATCCGCCGCCCCGAAAGAATCACTTCCGGACGGTAGCCGATGCTTTCCGCCTTGTAGGTCAGGTAGTAGGGGTCGACGCCGATGCAGTGCCCGCCTACGAGGCCGGGGCGGAAGTTGAGAAAGTTCCACTTGGTTCCCGCCGCCTCCAGCACTTCCAGCGTATCGACGCCCATTTTATTGAAGATAATGGCCAGTTCGTTCATCAGCGCGATATTGATGTCGCGCTGCGTGTTTTCAATGACCTTGGCCGCCTCCGCGACTTTAATCGAGGAAACCCGGTGCAGACGGACCTTGACGACCGCGCTGTAGATGCCTTCCAGCAGGTCCAGCGTGGGGGAGTCGGAGGCGGAAATGATTTTGATCGTGTTGCTTACGGTGTGAATTTTGTCGCCGGGATTGATGCGCTCCGGGGAATAGCCGACCGTGAAATCCCTGCCGAATTTCAGCCCGGAGGCCCGCTCCAGAACGGGAACGCACACATCTTCCGTCACGCCCGGATACACCGTCGATTCATACACCACGCAGGAGCCGGCGGACATGTGTTTCCCGATGAGCGCCGACGCGTTTTCCATCGCGCTTAAGTCAGGGACATGAAAATGATCCACCGGCGTGGGAACGGCGACGATGAACAGCCTGCAGGAGGCGAGATCGGTTGGCCGGGAGGTAAAAGCAATCTTGGCCTTCTTCAGTTCGGCGTCGGAAAGCTCCATCGTTCGGTCGTGGCCCTTCTTCAGCTCCGCGACGTTTGCTTCACTGATGTCAAAGCCGATCACCTTGAAGTGCCGGGAGAGGTGGGCGGCCAGCGGCAGGCCCACATAACCCAGGCCGACAATGGCGATTTTATTTTTCCCCGCGTAAAAAGACTGGGCGGTCAACGGTTTTTTCATGGTTGGATTCCTTCATTGCCTTGATGTCTTTGGACAAAAGGGAAAAATCTCTTACCGTATTGACCCGGCCTTGTCAATCTATTCGAAGAGGAGTGAAAAGACAGGCGATAGGCGATGGGCGATGGGAAGACAAGTGATGAGTGACAAGTGAAAAGTATGTGTAGGGAACGGTCTTGCCACCCGCAGGGGTGGTTCAAACCGTTCCTTGCTGGTCATGGGGTTCAGAGTCTTCTCAACGTTTTTTCCACGGCGGACAGCGTCCGGGCCATGTCGTCTTCCGTATGGGCGAAGGACAGGAAGCCCGCTTCAAACTGTGACGGCGCCAGCCACACGCCGTTTTGGATCATGCCGTGAAAAAAGCGGGCATAGAGGTCCGTGTCCGATCGCAGGGCGGATGTCAAATCACAAACAGGCCCTTCCTGGAAAAACAGGGTGAACATGGAAAAGGCGCGGTTGACGCAGATGGGAATGCCGCGAGCGGCGAATAATTTCTCCATCTCCCGGCCGAGGCGGCCGGCCCGTTCATCCAGCGCCGCGTAAGCGCCGGCCATGGACTTCAGAATCGAAAGTGTGGCCGCGCCGGCGCTCATGGCCAGCGGGTTCCCGGAAAGGGTTCCGGCCTGATACACGTCGCCTGCAGGCGCCAGCCTTTCCATGATTTCTTTTTTGCCACCCACGGCGCCCACCGGCAGGCCTCCACCGATGATTTTGCCCAGGCAGGTCAGATCCGGTTGAATGCCCGCGAGACTCTGGCAGCCGCCGAACCGAAAGCGGAAGCCGGTGATCACCTCGTCAAAGATGAGCAGGATGTTGTGTTCGGCCGTCGCCTCCCGCAGCGCTTTCAGAAAACCGTCCTCCGGCAGGACAACTCCCATGTTGCCCGCCACCGGTTCCAGGATGACGGCCGCCAGATTCTCGGCGTAAAGCTCCACGGCTTTTTTCAGCGCGGGGACGTCATTGTACGGCAGGCTCAAGGTCAGGTTCGCCACCGCTTCCGGAATTCCCGGCGATCCCGGAATGCCCAGTGTCGTGACGCCGGAGCCGGCCTTGATGAGCAGGGAATCGGCATGGCCGTGGTAGCAGCCGTCAAATTTGATGATCATGTTTCTGCCCGTGCAGCCGCGGGCCAGGCGAATCGCCGTCATGGCGGCTTCCGTTCCGGAACTGGTCATTCTCACCCGCTCCATCGAGGGAATGGCCTCGCGAATCAGCCGGGCCATTTCCGTTTCCGCCGTCGTGGGCGCGCCGAAGCTGGTTCCCCTCCGGGCGGCATCGCAGACGGCCGCAATCACGTCCGGGTGGGCGTGTCCGAGAATCATCGGCCCCCAGGAAAGAACGTAGTCGATGTATTCTTTTCCGTCCAGGTCATAGATTTTGCTGCCTGCGGCGCGTTGGACAAACAAAGGGTCGCCGCCGACCGATTTCCAGGCGCGCACCGGCGAATTAACGCCGCCGGCAATGACCCGGGCGGCCTCGGTAAACGGATGGATGTTATTCTTGCTCATCAGAAATACTCCGGAGACGTTTTTTTGTATTCTTCCAGACTTTCCAGAAGCAGAAAATCAGGGCATGAAATCAGCCGGGACATCTCTTCAAGCAGGTGAGAAATGTCGCCGGCCTTCGCGTGAAGCATGGTGAAGAGGTTGTAGCGGCCGGCAAAGGGCTTCCTTTCGTAGCAGTGGGAAATGTACGGCAGTCCGGCCAGTTTCCGTCCCGCGTCTTCGACGGCTTCCGGCGTCACCGACCACAGGACCAGAACGTTTTTCCCGTACCCCGCCTTCTGGTGTCTCAGGATGGTGGTGACCTTTCGAATGATGCCCTCACGGGAGAGGTTGCGGATCCAGGCGATCAGCTCTTCGCTGGTCATTTCAGACGCCCGGGCAATGTCCGCAAACGGTCTGGGGGAGAGAGGAATGTCCGATTGAAGAATTTTTGCCGCTTTTAATTGTCTCGTGCTGAAACGGTTCATGTTTTTCCTTTATCCTGCTTGCGGCGCAAAATCAAGCCGGGCATTCGGACAATGTTTTGAGTGAAAATATTTCTTGACAATCGGTTTATTGATCGCTAAAAGAGCTCTCAAATGACCGGCAGTCGTCAAAATTTAAGGGAAGGAGGTTAAAAAAATAGCATACTTGACGAATCCGGCCTAAACAATTCGTTAAAAACAGGAGGAGGTTTTTCATGAAAAAGAGTTTCGTATATTCCATACTGGCCATCGCGTTG
>JAAZOZ010000233.1 GCA_012797505.1 Smithella sp.
CGGTCTGGGAAATGAAAAATCCGGCCGCCAAAGCAGTGACCATCATCAACCATCCCGATGTCCGCAAGAAACTCATGTGGATGAAATCCCATGTCGAAGGCATCCGCGCGCTCACTTACTTCGGCGCGTATTGCATGGACATGAGCAAGATCTCCAAGACGGAAGCGGAAAAGGCCAACTGGGAAGGCTACCTTGAACTTTTGACTCCGATCATCAAATCCTACTCGACCGATAAAGGCCTCCTCATCTGCTCCACCGCCATGGATGTTTACGGCGGATACGGCTACTGCTCGGAATACCCGGTGGAACAGTTGATGCGCGATGAAAAGATCGCCTGCATTTACGAGGGCACCAACGGCATCCAGGCGCTCGACTTTGTCGGCCGCAAGCTGGGTCAGCGCAAAGGCGCCAACGTGATGAACATGGCCGGCCTGATTCAGAAGACCATCGCCAAGTACAAAAACGACGGGCAGTTGGGCAAGGCCGCCGCCACGCTGGAAGAAGCTTCCAACGCCGTATTTGAAGTGGCCATGTTCTTTGCCGCGGCCGGCAAAGGCGGCGATTTCATCGCCCCGATTTACAACGCCGGAAAATACCTGGACATCTTCGGCGACATGGTGGTCGGATACCTGCTTCTGGAAGGGGCCGGCATCGCTCAGGAAAAACTGAACGCCATGTACGAGGAAAAAGGCCTCGTCACGATCGGCAAGAAGATCGGCCTCCAGCGGGAAAATCAGGAAGCCGCCTTCTACGCGGGCAAGATCGCCTCGGCCAAATTCTTCATCAATGAGGCCGTGACCACGGTCAAGGCGCGCTGCGAAGCCATCAAGGCCAACGACAAATCCGCAATGGAAATGGTTGACCTCGGATTCACCGTCTAGCCTTTCCGTTTCATCATGAACCAACAAGAGGGGGTGCGAATGCCGCACCCCCTCTTTTTCCAGCATTTCGGGCTCATCTTGACAGTCTGGTAAAAAGTCATTATTCCTGTCACTCCCGCGGAGGCGGGAGTCCATAACTATTTTAAATTAATAGATTCCCGCCTTCGCGGGAATGACAACAAAGTTGCAAAACAGACTTTTTACGAGACCGTCATTCTTCTTTTCCACAAGAAAACAATACCAAAGTTATCTGATGATAAGGTATAATGACAAAAAACACATAAAGAGGTTAGCCATGAATAAAGAATATAAGGCGATCGTAAAGCAGGATGGGGATTGGTGGATTGGCTGGATTGAGGAAGTGCCTGGCGTTAACTGTCAGGAACGAACTCATGATGAATTAATATCAAGCCTTCGGATTGCCTTAAAAGAGGCTCTTGAATTTAACCGTCAGGATGCGCTTGCAGCAGTAGGGACAGGATATCAGGAAGAAAAAATCGCCATATGAAACGAAATGACCTGCTGAAGCATTTGCGATCACAAGGATGTGAATTGCTCAGAGAAGGAGGCAGTCATTCGTGGTGGTGGAATCCGTCTCTTAATAAGCGCTCATCTGTGCCTCGACATAATGAAATCAATGATCATCTTGTCCGAAAAATATTCAAAGACCTTGGTATAAAATCATTGAAGTAATCCCAATACGTCAAATTCGTTGAACGTAGGCGTGCCGGTAGAAACCGGGTTTCCCCTTAAAAAGTAATGCATTGACGACCTCGTAAAAAGCAACCCACACCGTCACCCCGGCGAAAGCCGGGGTCCATAACTCATTGTAATTACTGGATACCGGCCTTCGCCGGTATGACGAAAAGAGTGCGAAATTGACTTTTTACGAAGCCGTCAAATCTCTCTAATCGATCCGGCGCATGGCATTCATCTTCACGATCAGATCTATTCCCTTCAGCGGCGGGCAGGTTCGGCAAAGTTCGCAAGGAATATAGACAAAATACACCCGACTGTCAACAAAACAATAGCGTCCGGCGGGCGAAAACCATTTTGTCATGGCTGCATGTTTTCCTTGTGCAAAAACGCCGATGCGTGATAGTTTTTTTCAAAATTTTTAAAGTGCGCTATGAATAAAATTATCAATCGCTACATATTCCGGGAAATCGCCCTTCCCTTCATCATTATTCTCTTTGTCCTGACGTTTGTGCTGCTGATGGGCAAAATTCTGCAGATCATGGACCTGATGGTCAATAAAGGCATCCGGGTTCTGGACATCGGGCATCTGATTGTTCTGATCATGCCCAATTTCATGCTGTTTACCATCCCCATCGCGCTTCTGGTTTCCATCCTCATTGCCATGGGCCGTCTGTCCGCCGACAACGAAATCACGGTCCTGAAGGCGTCCGGCGTCAGCCTGCTTCAGCTTTCTTATCCGGTGGCGGTCGCCTCCCTGATGGCCTTTGCCTGCGCCATGGTCATCGGATATTTTCTGGTGCCCCAGAGCAACTTCGCCTCCAAGCGGCTTCTCTTTGAACTGGCCTCGCAAAATGCCGGCATCGGCATCAAGGAAAAAGTTTTCAACGCCGACTTCAAAGGACTGCTCTTGTATGCCGATACCGTTCCGGCCGACGGGGAATCGATGGAAAACGTGATCATCTCGGACAGCCGAGTCCTGGGCGAACAAAACACGATCCTCGCAAAGAAAGCCTTCCTGGTGGCCGATCCGAAGCTGATGATTTTGAAGTTGCGCCTTGAAGACGGCTCGATTCACACCGTGGGCAAAGATTTGAAAAATTACCGGAAAGTGGATTTTAAAAGCTACGACATCAACCTTGACCTGTCGTCAACGTTCGCGTCTTTTACCGACGAATCCAAGTCCAGCACCGAGATGACTCTGTCGGAGCTTCTGGAGCGAATGAAAAAACCGGCGCTGGCGGATGCGGTCGTGCGGGAACTGGCCATTGAGGTGCATAAAAAGTTTTCCATCCCCCTGTCCTGTCTTTTCTTCGCACTGCTGGCCATACCGCTGGGCATCACGCACCATCGGGCCGTAAAATCCCGGGGCTTCGCCGTCGGCCTCATCATTGTGGCCGCCTATTACCTGCTGCGAATCGGGGGAGAAGCCCTGGTGGAAAACGGCAGAATGGACCCGGCACTCGGCGTCTGGGCGCCGAATGTGCTCTTCGCGCTGCTGGGTGTTTTTCTGTTTTACCTGGCCCACCGGGAGATTTCCGTCTCCCAGACGCTGATCGCGATTTTTCAAGGCGAAAAGCCGAGAGGATGAACTCGTGAAACTGATCGATCAATACATTCTGAAAGAATTTCTCAGGTTTTTCCTGATCACGTTTGTGTCGTTCATCATGCTTTTCCTGATTATCGATTTTTTCGAGAAAAGCCGCATGTTCATGAGCAACCATGCCACGGTGGCCCAAATCGCCTCGTATATTTTGTATTCCATCCCCTTTGTCATTTCCATGACCCTGCCCGTCGCTGTCCTGCTCGCGACTTTGCTGACCTACAGCTTTCTGTCCAAGCACAGCGAGATTACGGCCATGAAAGCCAACGGAATCAGTCTTTACCGCATTTCTCTTCCCGTACTGGCCGTCGCGGCGGCCGTGTCCGTCTTCCTGTTCTTCTTCACGGAGATGATCACACCCGCCAGCGTCCAGAAAATGGAACATATTATCAAGGTAGAAGTGCAGAAGCAGCAACCCCTGGGGTTTTTCAAGCAGAATGAAATCTGGTACCGCAGTCAAAATGCCATCTACAATTTTAAAATGTTTGACGTTGAGAAAAATATCCTGCACGGCGTCACCATCAACCGTCTGAACCCCGACTTCACGATGAAAACCCGCATCGACGCCGAACGGGCGGAATGGAAAAACCAATCATGGGTGTTTTACAATCTGCTCGTCACGACCTTTCAGCCCAACGGCCCCCCGTCGCTGGAATGGTCGAAAGAGAAAGTCGTTGCGCTGCCGGAGGGACCCAACGACTTCAAGATTATTCAGAAAGACGCGGAAAAGATGGGGTATTTCGAACTGCGGCGCTACGTGAAGAAGATCCGGGCGGAAGGGTACGACGTCTCGCGATACCTGGTCGATTTGCAGGGTAAAATCGCCTTCCCGCTCGTCTGTCTGATTGTTGTTCTGATCGGCATGTCGTTTTCCGTCCGCTCGGAGCGAAGCGGCGGCATCATGCAGAGTCTGGCGCTTGGATTATTCCTGGGCTTTTCCTACTGGATTGTTCACGCTTTCAGCATGTCTCTGGGCAGATCCGGAACGCTGCCCGTTTTTCTGGCGGCCTGGACCGCCAACATCCTCTTCGGCGGCCTGGGAGCCGTGCTGTTCTATCGGATCAGAACCTGACGGACTGTTGCTCAAGATATCACTTTGAGCGGCCATTGGGAGTGTTTTGTAATGCAATCTTGGCGAAGCGAAAGATCAGCAATGACAACTGTTTGAGCCGAAGGCGAGTTTTGTCATTGCCTTTCGCGAGCCTTAGATTTATACAAAAC
>JAAZOZ010000234.1 GCA_012797505.1 Smithella sp.
TACACCAAGCGCAATCCGAAGATGTCCGCCGAGGACCAGGCGCAGTTCTGGCGCTACCTTGGCGATCATCTGTGTTCGGCCACGGGCGGCATTATGAACGTCGGCAACTATCACGGCGGCGGTTCTCCGATCATGGAGCAGATTGCCATCACGACGCAGTACGACATCGAGTCCCGCAAGAAGCTGGTGAAATTCATCGCCGGCATGAGCGGCGGCGACCGCGAAGCCCTGGCGCCGAAAGTCAAGAAATAAAGTGGGTTCACCCAGGGGGCCTGACGGCTCGGGCCCCCTTTTATAATCATTTTAAAAGAAAGGATGGCGCCATGAGAACAAAGCAGGATTATATTAAAGGCCTTTCCAAAATGAAGAGGAACATTTATTTTGACGGCCAGCTGATCGATCGCGACGATGAATTGCAGATGGATTGCCTCAATGTCATCGGGACCACCTATGACGAAGCGGCCAAGCCGGAGAACGCGGATTTGCTTACCGCCACGTCCCACCTCACCGGGCAGAAGATCAACCGCTTCACGCACATTCACCAGAACACGACCGACCTGCACCGCAAGCAGGACATGACCCGCATGCTCTGCCAGAAAGTCGGCGGCTGCATTCAGCGGTGCATGGGCATCGACGGCACCAACGCCATCTACAACGTATCGTTTGAAGCGGACAAGGTGAAGCCGGGCGAGACGAACTACCACGAGAACTTCAAGAAATGGCTGACCCGGTTTCAGACCGAAGACCTGGTTGGCTGCTGCGCCCAGACGGACACCAAGGGCGACCGTATGCTGCGTCCGGCCGACCAGCCCAACCCCGGCGCCTATGTGCGCATCAAGGAACGGCTGAAAGACGGCATCGTCGTGGAGGGCTGCAAGCTGCACATTTCGGAAGCCTCTGTGGCGGACGAAGTGCTGGTTCTGCCCACCCGCGCGCTGCGCAAGGAAGACGCGGACTACGCGGTCGGCTTTGCCGTGCCGGGCGACTGGGATGGTTTGAAGCAGGTCGTCACGATTCATAACCTTCGCAGTCGCGAACATTACAAACGCGGTTTCGTGCCGGGCGCGACCGATTCCTACATGATTTTTGAAGACTGCTTCGTGCCGTGGGAAAGAGTCTTCCTTGCCGGCGAATATCAGCACGGCGGCGCTCTGGCGCTGCTCTTCGCGCTGTTCCACCGTCATTCCTACTCCGGCTGCAAGCCCGCCATCGGCGACGTCATTCTGGGCACCGCGGCGCTGGCCGCCGAATGCAACAACGTCCACAAGGAGTCCCATGTCCGCGAGAAGCTCGCCGAAATTATCATGACGATCGAGCTGGGCTATGCGGCGGGCTACACGGCTTCGGATCTGGGCAAACCGGAAGTCTATATTCCCGGCGTCGGCTTCATGCCTTACGGCCCGGGCTCCTACATTCCGAATTCCATCTACTGCAATGTGGGCCGCTGTCTGTCGGGCGAGGCGGTCTGGCGCGAGGCGGAGATTCTTTGCGACATCGCGGGCGGCGTCGTGGCGACGTTCCCGCACGAGAAGGATTTCGTCAATCCGGATGTCGGTCCGGCGCTCCTCAAATACACCAAGCGCAATCCGAAGATGTCCGCCGAGGACCAGGCGCAGTTCTGGCGCTACCTTGGCGATCATCTGTGTTCGGCCACGGGCGGCATTATGAACGTCGGCAACTACCACGGCGGCGGTTCTCCGATCATGGAGCAGATTGCCATCACGACGCAATACGACATCGAATCCCGCAAGAAGCTGGTGAAATTCATCGCCGGCATGAGCGGCGGTGACCGTGAAGCTCTGGCGCCCAAACCGGCCAAGAAATAGTCTGTTTACGCTTCGGATCATCCTGCGGGGGAACGGCTTGCCTGACCTGACCGCCTGATAGCCTAAAGGTCACGCGAGGCGGCGCGAGGTTACAAGACCGTTCCCCGCAACGGATACTCCATATTCTCTTGATAAAGGGGGGTGTACATTCCCATTCAATTTATTTTCTGCTGCATTAAATAACAGTAAAGGAGTGCTTGCTATGTTTGATCTTTCCAGGTTTTCTTTAGAAGGTAAAGTGGCGATTGTTACCGGCGGCAGCCGCGGCATCGGCCAGGGGATCGCTTACGGTTTTGCCAAAGCCGGCGCGAAAGTGGCCATCACCAGCCGCAAGGCGCAGGATTTGGAAGCCACCGCGTGTGAAATGACGAATATCGGCTGTGAAGTTCTGGTGGTGCCCGCCCATTTGGGCAAGATGGAGGAAATTCAGCGCGTGGTGGATACGGTTATGCAAAAGTTCGGCCGGATTGATATTCTGGTCAACAATGCCGGCGCGAGTCCCGCCATGGGGTCGGTGCTGGATTCCGACGAACGTCTCTGGGATACCATCATGAACCTGAATCTTAAAGCCGTTTATTTCATGAGCCAGGCTTGTGCGAAAATCATGAAAAAGCAGGGCGGCGGCAAGATCATCAACGTAGCCTCCATTGACGGCGTCAATCCGGAGCCGTTTGTCAGCGTGTATTCCATTTCCAAGGCCGGCGTCCGCCAGATCACCCGCGCGTTTGCCATGGAACTGGCCCGCGACAATATCATGGTCAACGCGATTCTGCCCGGTCCGATCAGCACCAAGATGATGAATTCGCACTGGCAACACCTTCCGCCGGAAGAAGCGGCCCGGCAGAAAGAGGAGTTGTGCAAGCATCTGCCCACCTGCCGGATCGGCGAACCGGATGAGATCGCCGGAGCGGCGATTTATCTGGCCTCCGACGCATCGAGCTATACCACCGGCGCGGAGATCATCATCGACGGCGGTCTGCTTTTGGGCCCGCATCTGTAAAAAAGGCAACAGCCGCTTTTCAGGCGGCCGGTATTTTCCGATGCGCCGCCGTCCAAACGCGTGAAGGCGGCGCATCCCTACTTCTGTAAAGGAGATCGTTTATGAAAACCCTTGAGCATTTGTTGTCGCCCATCAAAATCCGTTCCCTGGAAATTCCGAACCGTCTGGTGATGTCCCCCATGGGAACGGCTCTCGGCAATCCCGACAATACCGTCAGCGAGGCAAACCTGGCCTATATCCGGCGCAGGGCCGAGGGCGGCGCAGGGCTCATCATCACGGAGATCACGGAGGTGCACCCGCTGGGTTCCGCCTCCCCGCGATGCATCGGCGTCTGGGACGACAAGTTCATTCCCGGCCTGAGCAAGCTTGCCGATGTGGTGCATGCCCAGGGAAGCAAAATCGCCATGCAGCTTCACCATACAGGCCGCGAAAATTACCTCCTGCAGAAGAAAAATAAGGCTGTCGGGCCTTCGGCCATCCCCAGTTATGTCTTTGGTTTTCTCGGAACGCCGCGCGAGATGACGCTTGCCGAAGTCGAGGAAACGATTGCCGCTTTCGGCAGCGCGGCCGTGCGGGCGCGCAAGGCGGGATTTGACGCCGTCGAGCTTCACGGAGCGCACGGCTATCTCCTCATGCAGTTTCTTTCGGCCCTCAGCAATCAGCGCAAGGATCGGTACGGCGGCGATTTTCGTGGACGGGCCCGCTTTATGATCGAATGCCTCAGGGAAGTTCGCCGTCAGGTCGGCACGGATTTCCCCGTTTCCATCCGGATTTCCGGCGAAGAGTGCATCAAAAACGGCTACACGATCTCCGACATGGAGACCATCCTCCCCGACCTGGTGAACGCCGGCGCGGACATCATCAATGTTTCCTTCGGCACGCACGGCAGCCCGGCCGTGAACATCGATACCCCGAATCCAAGCGCGCCGGTTGAATACCCCCCCGGCTTCAAGTCCCACCTGGCGCGCAGGGTGAAAGAGGCCGCGGGCGTTCCGGTGATTTCCGTCGGGCGCTACACGGATCCTTACTTTATGGATGAAGTCATCGCCCGAGGCGATGCGGATATGATTGCCGTGGCGCGCCAGCATCTGGCCGATCCGGATTTTCTCAAAAACGCGCTGGCCGGTCATCCCGAGGACACGCTGGAGTGTCTGGCCTGCAATCAGGGGTGCATTGAGCGCCTCTCGCTGGAGGCGCTGCCGATTCGCTGCGCCATCAATCCGCAAACCGGTCAGGAACTGATTTATCCGGCGGGTCCGGCGGCTGTTTCCCGCAAGGTCTGGGTGGTCGGCGGCGGGCCGGCCGGACTGACCGCCGCTTACGAGGCCGCGCGCCTCGGCCATCAGGTAACCCTCTTTGAGCAGGAAAGCCAGACGGGCGGAAATGTACGCTATGCCGCCAAAGCGCCCCACAAAAAGGTTTACGGCCGCTACATTCAGACCCTCACGGCAAAATGCAAAAAGAAAGGCGTGGAGATCAAAACCGGCGCCGAAGTGACCGAGGCGATGATTGAAGCGGGCAAACCCGATGCCGTCATTCTGGCGATCGGCGCCGGCAAAGCCGCCTGTCCGGCCGAAGGCATCGATGCGTCCGTGGTTTGCGACGCCTGGCAGATTCTGGATGGGACCGTTGCGCCGAAAGAGCCGGTGGTGGTCATCGGCGGCGGGCTGGTGGGAATGGAAACAGCCGATTTTCTGCTGGAAAAGGGCGTCCGGAATATCACCATCGTGGAGATGCTGCCCGCGTCCCCCGTTCTGGCGCTGGCCGCGCACGGCTACATGCTGCACAAGCGCCTTCGGGCGGCCGGGATTGCCCTGATGCTGGGAACCCGGGTGAAAAAGATAGAAGAAAACGCGGTGATCGTCGAGGTCAAGGGAGAGGAAAAGAGATTGGAGCCGGTTTCCCAGGTGATTGTGGCCATCGGCGTTACGCCCCGCACGGCGCTGAAGGACATGCTGGCGAAAAAAAGCATCCGTCATTTTGTCGTGGGCGACGCCTCCGCTCCGCGAAGGATCATCGAAGCGACGACGGAGGGGGCGAAAGCCGCCTGGGAAGTATAAAAAAGGCTGAAGACGGAAGACCGAAGGCTGAAGGAAAAGATAAAAAAAGTGGGTGCGAAGCGCCCCGCAAAATGATCCAATAGTCTTCAGTCTCATCCCCTCAATAAAAGGAGGCCGAAATGGATTTGCGTGAGCGATACATTGAAACCAACGGAATAAAACTGCACGTTATGGAATCCGGGCCGGCCGACGGCCCGATGGTTCTTTTTCTCCATGGCTTCCCGGAATTCTGGTATGCCTGGCGCAAACAGATCGGGTATTTTGCAGACCGGGGCTATCTGGTGGTTGCGCCCGATCAGCGCGGCTATAATGTAAGCGACAAGCCTGCAGGCGTTGCGGCCTATAATATTGATGAGCTGGCCAAGGACATCATTGGACTCGTCGACGCCTATGGACGGAAACAGATTCTGCTGGTCGGCCACGACTGGGGGGCGTCCGTGTCGTGGTGGGTGGCGCTGAAATATCCCGACCGCGTCCGAAAGCTCGCCATTCTGAATGTTCCCCATCCCAAGGTCATGGCCAGAAATCTCTTTACCAATCAGCGGCAGATGGAAAAGAGCTGGTACATCTTTTATTTTCAACTGCCCGGCGCGGTGGAAAAATTCGGCTCGGCCCATAATTACGCCTGGCCCGTGCACCTGCTTGCGACCACGAGCCGTCCCGGCGCCTTTACGCCTGAAGAACTGGAAGAATACCGCAAGGCGTTCGCGCAGCCGGGCGCTTTTTCCGCGATGGTCAACTGGTACCGCGCCATGATTCAGACGCAGCCCGAACCGCTGCAAAGCTTTGACGTGGCCATGCCCATGATTTTGCTGTGGGGAGAAAACGATGTCGCCATGCTTGCGGAGATGGCCGATCAGAGCATGGCCTATTGCAAGCAGGGCAGGCTCATTAAATTTCCCGGCGTTTCGCACTGGATCCAGCATGAGGAAGCGGACCGGGTGAATGCGCTGATCGAGGAATTATTCATCGCGTGAGCAAGCCCCGGCGAAGGCCTGCGCGGCCGCATCCGGGGAGGGCCGATCGCGAAAAATCATAAGGAGGAAAGTTATGAAAAAAGGAATCGTTATTTTGGGAGCAGGATTAATTCTGTTGTTGATGTCGGGCGCGGCAACAGCTCAGGTCAAGAGCCCCGCCATGATCCGGACGGCTTATTCGGCGATGGACGCGAACGGCGATGGCGTCGTCACCGTTACGGAGCACGCGGCCTTCTGGCAGGGACGGTTCAAGGACATGGATGCCGACCGCGACGGCAAGCTGACGGCGGCGGAATTCAATGCGGCGGAGAAACGGTTTTTCGGCGACATGGATACGGACGATGACGGCGCGCTGTTGGCCAAGGAATATATCGCTTACTGGTGCGGACCCAAGGCGCTTGAACCCGCCAAAAGCAAGGCCAAGACAAAGACCAAGTCGAAGAAAAAGCTGGACGCCGACAAAAACGGCAAAATCGGCGACGATGAATGCGTCGCGTTCTGGGTGGCGGAGATTTTTGATGTGGACGCAAACCAAGACGGCAAAGTAACCTCCGAAGAATACATGGCCGCCATGGCCTCCGCTTTCAAGGAAATGGACAAGGACCGCAACGGATTTATCTCCATCGAAGAGCACGCGTACTTCATAGCGAAAAAAGCCGGCGCCGCGAAGAAATAAGCCGGATAATTTACAACGGGTGTTGTATTCACTTGACGCGGGGATTTGGGTGTGATAACGCCCCATTCATCAATTCCAAAGAGCCGTTTGGCGGCGGGAATATCAGGTGTTGTGCAAAAAGACGAAGCATCGTTTTTTTTAAATTGAACAATGGACAAGGAGGGTTTATGAGCAGAGAAGTAGTATTTGTGGATGGCATGAGAACAGCCTTTGGCACCTTAGGGAAAACCCTGCGCAATATCCTGGGTGAAGATCTGGCCGGCATGACCCTCAAGGGGCTGGTCGAAAGGTCAAAAATTGTTGAAAAAGGCGGCGTGGTGGACGGCGTTTTCATGGGTTCGGCCATTGGACCCAACACCGCCATCAACGGCGCGCGCTGGCCTACTCTGGCTTCCGGCTTGCCCGAGAGCACCGTGGCTTCTTATATTGAAATGCAGTGCGGTTCGGCGATTGATTCGATCAATCACGCCGCCTGGAAAATTCTGGCCGGTCAGTCCGACATCATGATCGCCGGCGGTTATGAATCCTACAGCCAGGCGCCGTGCCGTTTTTCCATGTCGCAGGAACCCTTTAAAATGATTCCCCCGCTTCCGATCGCTCCCGCCCTTTCCCCGACCAGAGATCCGGCCACCATGAACATGGGTCTCACCGCTGAAGCTCTGCAGAAGATGTACAATATTTCCCGTGAAGCACAGGATGAATTTTCTTACCGCAGCCAGATGAGAATGAAAGCGGCCCAGGAATCCGGTTTCCTGGCCCAGGACATCATGCCGGTCATGGTTCCCCAGGGAAAGAAAAAACCGCCGCTGGAATTCAGCGTGGACGAATTTCCCCGTCCCGATACGACGATGGAAGGTCTGGCCAAACTGCCGCCCGCTTTTATTAAAGACGGCACCGTCACTGCCGGCAACGCCTCGGGCCGCAACGACGGAGCGGCATTCGTGCTGATGATGACCAAAGAGAAAGCCCTGCAACTGGGATACAAGCCCTGGGCCAAGTGGCTGTCCGGCGGCGACTACGGCGTCGATCCCAAGATCATGGGGATTGCGCCCGCTTATGCGGTTCCGATGGCGCTCAAACGCGCAGGCATCAAGATGAGCCAGTTGGACGTGATCGAGTGCAACGAAGCTTTTGCCGTGCAGAATCTGGCGGTGGCCGCGGAACTGGAAAAACAGACCGGTGAAAAAGTGGATTGGAACAAATGGAACCCGAACGGCGGCGCGATCTCCATCGGCCATCCCAACGGCGCTTCCGGCGCGCGCATCTGTATCTTCACCATGCGCGAATTGATGAAGAAGGGCGGCAAGTACGGTTGCTTCAGCTCCTGCTGCGGCGGCGGTTTGGGCGTGGCCTGCGTGGTAGAGAATCTGACGTTCTAAACAAGGTTTTCCTTTAGAAAAACATATTACGGGGTAAACGGAATCTCCGGAGCTGAAAGGCTCCGGAGATTTTTCACGAAATCGGGAGACCCTATTTTTTTGGACTTCCCTATCTTTGAGTCAAATAGAAGGAATGGATTATGGCGGAAAAATTTATCAGTGACCGGAACTTACGATTCCTGCTTTACGAAGTCAATGACGTGGAGTCCCTTTTGAAATACCCCCGCTTTGCCGACCACAGCCGGGAAGTCTTCGATATGATTCTGGATACGGCGATGCGGATGGGGAAAGACCTCTTCAAGCCCCTGTTCGAGGAAATGGACCGCAAGGCGCCCGAATATGTGGGCGGCGAAGTCAAAGTTCATCCCAAGGTCCGCGAAATCATGCGCGCGGCGGGCGACGGCGGCTGGATCGCCTCCACCTTTCCCTACGAGCTGGGCGGCCAGCAGATGCCCTTCACCGTCGGCGTGATGCTGCCGACGGCGATTTTCGGCGCGGCCAACTATTCCGCCGCCGTTTATCACGGTCTGACGCACGGCGCGGCCGGCCTGATTGCATCCTACGGCACGCAGGAAATGAAAGATACCTACCTGCCCAAAATGACCGCGGGCGAATGGCAGGGCACAATGGCGCTCACCGAACCGCAGGCCGGCTCATCGCTGACCGATCTTACCACCACGGCGACGCCGACCGACCAGGGCTACTACAAAATCAAGGGCCAGAAGCTGTTCATCTCCGCCGGAGACCATGACGGATGCGACAATGTGATTCACCTGGCGCTGGTTCGTCTCAAGGACGCGCCTCCCGGCATCAAGGGCATTTCGCTCTTCATCATTCCCAAGAAGCGCATCAGGGACGATGGGTCACTCGAACCCAACGACGTCAACTGCGCGGGCATTTACCACAAACTCGGCTACCGGGGCTCCCCCATCACCCAGCTTGCCTTCGGCGAAAACGACGACTGCCGCGGATGGCTGGTCGGCGAAGCCAACAAGGGGCTGGCCTACATGTTCCAGATGATGAACGGCGCCCGCATCGACGTGGGTCTGGCCGCGGCCGTGATTTCCTCCGCCGCCTACTATGCTTCCCTGGAATACGCCAGGGAAAGACCGCAGGGACGGAGGCTGACCTCCAAGGATCCGCTGTCGCCGCAGATTCCGATCATCGAGCACGCGGATATCCGTCGCATGCTCCTGTTCCAGAAAGCCGTCGTGGAAGGGTCGTTGTCGCTCTTGTTTCAGTGCGGCATTTATGAGGACCTGGAGCATGTCACCGAAGGCGAGGAGCGTGAAAACTACAACCTGCTTCTGGAGCTGCTGACGCCGGTCGCCAAAACCTATCCGTCGGAAATGGGCATTTTATCCTGCTCCGCGGGTCTGCAGATTCTGGGCGGCTACGGCTTCTGCGAGGAGTTTCCCCTTGAACAGCTTTACCGCGACGTGCGCATCCACCCGATTCATGAGGGCACAACCGGCATTCAGGGAATGGACCTGCTCGGCCGAAAGATGACGATGAAAAAAGGCAAGGCCGCCCAGTTGTATCTGGCGGAAGTGCGCAAGGCCATCAAGGAGGCCCGGGACGACGCGGAATTGAAGCCGTTTGCCGACAAACTGGCCGAAGCCGTCGCGCTCCTGGAAAAAGTAACGATGCATCAGTTCGGCGTGGCCGCCAAGGAAGGCCCGGAGATGTTTCTGGCCGACGCCACGGTCTATCTGGAATTCTTCGGCATCATCGCGATTGCCTGGCAGTGGCTGCGCCAAGCCACCGTAGCTCAAAGGGCGCTGGCCGGCGGGCCCGGCGAAGCCGACACGAATTTCTATCAGGGAAAGCTTGCCGCGTTTCGCTACTTCTTCGGCTACGAACTGCCCAAGATTCAAGGCTTGTCCGACCGCCTGCTCAACCAGGACGGCCTGACCGTGAAGATGAAAAACGAGTACTTTGAAGATTGATCGGCTGTGGATGGAGGCGGTCTCGCGGCCTGCCTCCAATCCGCTTCCCAAAATTGCGCTTGACAGCCTGAAATAATTGCGTTAAAGACCCGCACCTTACAAAAAAAGAAGTTCAGGAGGAGAACCTTTTGGCAACACACAAATCAGCAGAAAAACGCGATCGTCAGGCCAAGGCCCGCCGCACGCGCAATATCGCAGCCAAGTCCGCGATCAAGACCAAGGTTAAAGCGGTGATCGCGGCTGTGGAGAGCAAAAACAGGGAAAATTCGGAAAAAGCATTGAAAGCAGCGATTCCCGCGGTGGCGAAAGCCGCTTCCAAAGGCCTGATTCACAAGAAAAACGCCTCACGTAAAATTTCCCGATTAGCCAGAAAAGTCAATGCCGTAAAGGAATAAACAATATATAAATCAGCAACATGAGCGCGGTCGTGCTTTCGGGCAGGCCGCGTTTTTATTTCGCCGGCATTCCATTTCCCCTTATTGTTTTTTGCCGATCAGATCGATGACGGTGATTTCCGGCGGGGCGAAAATGCGCACGGGCGGCCCC
This sequence comes from Smithella sp., assembly GCA_012797505.1. Classification (GTDB taxonomy): domain Bacteria; phylum Desulfobacterota; class Syntrophia; order Syntrophales; family Smithellaceae; genus UBA8904. The sequence goes on from JAAZOZ010000234.1 coordinate 10,414, forward strand.
CAGGTGCCGGTGCCGCGGCTGATGTACAGCAGCTTGTTTTCCGCCAGAGTATGCAAACCGTAAATTCTGGGGAAATAGAGTTTTACGATAAAGCCGAAGGGGAAAAGCTGGCCGCCGTGCGTGTGGCCGGAAAGCTGCAAGTTGAAATTGGCCTTTTCCCGAATATGCGGCTGGTGCTTCAAAAGCAGAACAAAGCCGTTTTGCTTTTCGGCCAGCGCTTTCAGAAACGCCGCGCTTTTCGGCGTGGCGCCGGGCTTCCGGCCGGTGATATCGTCTTCACCGAAAATCGTAAGTCCCGCCGCCTGCGTCACATCGTCGCGCAGAATCTGAAAGCCGGCTGCTTCGGTAAATTCAATGGAGCGCGAAACGCCCGCGTAATATTCATGATTGCCCAGAACGGCAAATTTCCCGGCAGGCGTTTCGATTGCGGCAAAGCGCTCCGCGTCCGCCATGATGTTGTCCAGTTCGCCGTCGAGCAGGTCGCCGGTGGAAACCAGCATGTCGGGTTTGGCCTCCCGGACCTTCTCCAGCATGGGCGAAAGGCGGTCGTTGCGGATAATGATGCCCACATGGACGTCGGAGATCTGGATGATGCGGATCTTTCCTTTTCCGGGGAGAATCTGTTCTGTAGGAATTTGCAGGGTCCTGACGCGGACGCGCTGCGCGTCGATGCAGCCGTAAACCACCAGTCCGGCGGACAGAAGCACGGACAGGCCGAACGTCACCGCCTTCAGCGCCATCGTGCCGATTTCGGGAACGATCAGCTTGTGAAGGAACCGGACCAGCTCGAGGGAAACGCTCAAAAAGAAAAACAGAAAGACAAACGCCATCCAGACATAGCCGGTGCAGGCGACAAAGCGAGCGGCCTGCTCACAGTGAAGCGACTCCAGCGTCCGGACAACGACCGGCGCGAGGATCAGGAAAATGAGGAGGACCAGCAGCAGGGCCTGCAGGGCGCCGGAGAAATGAAGAACGCTTCTGGCCCGGAAAAAGAAATAAAAATTAATTCCGCCGTAAAGACATAAAAAGGTTAAAAGAAATAGAATCATCCTGATTTCCATAGTCGGTTACTATCCGCCTGGAAACTAAAGGAAAACAAGGCGAAAGTCAATCATTAAGGCAGATCGGTCTTTCGGTCGCAGATTGAGGTTGACAAGGCAAAACCCTTCATATAAATACGACATCTCTTCAAGGCAGGCCGATGTAGCTCAGCTGGTAGAGCAACTGATTCGTAATCAGTAGGTCGGCGGTTCGAATCCGCCCATCGGCTCCAATCATAGCAAGACTTCCAGCGTTTCCGGCAAAAACCGTTCTTCTTTATCTTGTCAAAAATTCCCACTATGTTCCCACTTTTGGCCAAAAAACAGGGCAAAAAGCACGTCGCCCGGCAAGTGTGCGCGTCATGGTTTCGGATCGTTTGGGTAGGGAAAAACGGTCCAAAGTGGTGGGGGGGGTTAACGGCTACGGAGTTAATGTCTATTATTCCCGTCTTTAAACGAAAAACAAAAAAAGCCGGACAATAGCCGATAAAAACTAGCGGAAATTTACCCTTCATAGTTACCCAGGTTGAACCATGAAACGTCTATTTTCAGGGGTCCGGAAAGCCTCGGACTAAACGGGTATTTACTCTATAAAGTCAACATTCTATAAACCTCTTTTCCTTCCTTGCGGGGGTGTTTTCCTAGGTAGGGTTTCATTCAAGCGGATTGAAAAAGTTTCAAAAATAACTAGTAAAGCCGGACCAAAAAAGACAAAAAGAATGCTTTTTCCTGGGGAAAAGGTTCCCCCTTCTGCCAGAAAAAAACGGTGATTTAATTTCCAAATAATCACAACCCCCACTCTGGCTTCTGACATATTTTTTGCTCAAAATGCTGGTCTGATTAAATGACTTTACTGAAAATCCTTTTGCTGCTAGTATAACTGTACTTGTCCGTCCGGGCATCTCCTCTTGTTTTGTGGGTTTTTTCCTGTCTCTCTAAGTCAAAAGCCTAGATGGTTCACTTGTTTAATTAAGACTTCAAAGATTCAGACAAAAAGCAAAAGCGTCACTACGTTTAACATAACAGTTATTCTTGTGAGGTAGGCCATGAAGCAATGCCCTTTTTGTCAGGAAGAAATTCAAGATACAGCTATTAAATGTAGATACTGCGGTGAATGGTTAAATAAGCAAGAGCAGTCATTTTCAAATAGAGAAGCATCTAATGAAGAGAATGCAATACCGCCACAACCTCCATTAGCAAAACATACTGCCGCAATTACTCCTTTAACAAGAGAGGAAGAGCAAACAATACGATATTCTGGATTCTGGAAAAGGGTCGCGGCATGGTTAATAGATCAAATCATTGGGTTGCTTGGAATGCTTCCAATTGTTTTCATATTAGGACGTCTATTAATTCCTACAACGGGAGATGTCAGATACAACGAAGCACAATGGAATGGACTTATTTGGGCAGTGGGTATAATTTTTACCTGGATATATTACGCCTTAATGGAAAGCTCTTCTTATCAATGTACTGTCGGAAAAAAGATTTTAGGAATAAAAGTCACTGACATGAATGGTGATCGGATTGGCTTTGGTAAGGCAACAGGCCGCCATTTCGGAAAGTTTATTTCTGGGATTATGCTGTTTGCCGGATTCATCATGGTTGCTTTCACACAAAAGAAACAAGGGCTTCACGATATAATGGCAGGATGTCTTGTTGTAAATCGTGTGCCTGAGACTTCAGCAAGTGAAGCGGCTGAAGAAGAAAAGGAAAGAAGGAAACTAGATCATCAAGTCAGTATGACAGAACTACAAAGACTTTCAGATAAATATGATGACTATAAAGATACAATAATCAGCGAAGTGAAAAAAACACTAAAAACAAAAGAAGAATTACAAATTTTGGAAAGTCAGTCCCGTTTACCTTATGCTGAACTCATTAAATTAGGCAGTCCGGGTCAGCTAACTGATCAGGGATTAGCTGTTTATGAAATACTGATTAAGGAAATTAATAAAGCGTTTCTTAAGAAATTTTCATTTGTGTGATTTCTTCGTCTAGAAAAGGGACTGATTACTACGTTACCTTGAAATAAAATTTAACGTTAGGAATAAACCCATGAAAAACACACGCTGGAAATACTTGATTATCATCCTACTTGCTATACCAATAGTCAGCTATATAGGAAAAACTGTTGGTGAATACATGGCGATTCAGCAAAATGAACAAGAAAGAAATTATAATAGTCAAAAAAACTTGAGCGATGGCGTCAAGGCTTATGTTGCAATTCAGGACGCTGGAGCGGTAACCGAACAGCAAATGGATATGAATTTTCTTAAGAATCTTGAATTATACACAGCAGAAAGAATCAAAACAAATATAAATAAATCACTTGAGTCAAAGGGGATGTCTGTCAAAAACTTAAACATCCAATCAGAATCCGTTTATGTTGAAAGCAATGGAAAAAGATTTGCTGTCATCAGATGTAAAGGGCCAGACAAACTTATTTCAGTTCTGGTTCTGGGATTTGCTGGCAATGAAGTAAAACGTGTTATGTGCCTGAGTGAAACTTCAGATACCATTCCAATTTCTTACGGCGTATGTGGTGAAAAAATAAAGGAAGTCTTTGGCGTATCAATGGGACAATAGCCATTCAATTATAAACGAAGATTTATTCGCTTCCCTTTAGCGCGGGCTTCGGGGAGTGGAACTTAA
>JAAZOZ010000003.1 GCA_012797505.1 Smithella sp.
CTGAACTCGGTGTCGCCGATCAGGTCAAGTTCATCCATGGCGATGCTGCGGGCTACGTCTCTGACGAGAAGGTCGGTGTGGCAGCCTGTCTCGGCGCCACGTGGATCGGTGGGGGAGTCGCCGGCACCATCGAGCTTCTAGCGAAGAGCCTCCGCCCCGGGGGGATCATCCTCATCGGCGAGCCCTACTGGCGGCAGTTGCCGCCGACGGAAGATGTTGCCAAAGGGTGTCTTGCCCACTCCATCTCCGACTTTCTTCTGCTTCCGGAACTTCTCGCGTCTTTCGGCCGTCTTGGCTACGACGTCGTGGAAATGGTTTTGGCGGACCAGAACGGCTGGGACAGATACGAAGCTGCCAAATGGCTCACCATGCGCCGATGGCTTGAAGCCAATCCCGGCGACGAGTTAGCCAACGAGGTTCGAGCCCAACTGACCTCGGAACCCGAGCGCCACGCCGCTTACACGCGTGAATACATGGGCTGGGGCGTGTTCGCGCTGATGACGCGGTAATACGGCGATGACCGGGCCGTAGCCGGGTAGTGAATGTTCACCCGCTGATCTATATCGTTGCCCTTGAAACATGCTTGAATTACGGGGCGCGGGTTAGTCCCGTTCAAACGTGATGCCGTATTTTTCCAGCTTGCGCTCGAACGTGGGGCGGGAAATGCCGAGCGTCTCGCAGATTTCACCCTTATTCTTATTGGTTTCCTTGATGATCTTGCGAATGTAGCGTTCTTCCACCTGATCCAGCGTCAGGAATTTGCCCGGTTCTTCCGGCGTGAACACTTCTTCCGTTGTGTCTTTCTTATCCGGGAGCGCCTCATAATCCTTACCCAGTTCGGGGAAATCCCCGACGCCCAGCACCTGGCCTTTGGCGATGACGCACGCCCGGACCAGCAGGTTCTCCAGCTCACGGACATTGCCCGGCCAGGAATACGTCATAAACTTCTCCATCATTTCGCCGGAAACGCCGATGATTTTTTTATGCAGATCCAGATTGATTTTGGAAAGCAGGTAATCAATCAAAGGCGGGATGTCCTGACGCCGGCTGCGCAGCGGCGGCAAATGGATGGAAACAATGTTCAAACGGTAAAACAGGTCATCCCGGAATTTCCCCTCCTTGACCATCGCCCGCAGGTCTTTATTCGTGGCAGCCATGATGCGGGCATTGACCTTCACCCTGTCCTTGCCCCCGACCCGCTCGAATTCCATCTCCTGCAAAACGCGCAAAAGCTTCGCCTGCAGGTTCACCGACATTTCGCTGATTTCGTCGAGGAACACCGAACCGAACCGGGCCAGCTCGAATTTGCCCAGCTTTCGGGCGACGGCGCCGGTAAAGGACCCCTTTTCGTGGCCGAACAATTCCGATTCCAAAAGCGTCTCCACGATGGCGGAGCAGTTCACGGCAATAAACGGTTCGTTCGGAGAGGTGTTGTTGTGAATCACTTTGGCGATCAATTCCTTGCCGGTGCCGCTTTCTCCATGAATCAGCACCGTCGTTCGGCTTTGGGATACGGTGCCGATCGTTTTGAAAATTTCCCGCATCTCGTTGCCGGTGCCGATGATGTCTCCCACCCGGAAACTGCGCGACGGCTCCATCAGCAGCCCGTCAATTTTTTTCTCCATCTCCAGGGACTTCAGGGCTTTCTTGATCGCCAGATCCAGCTCATCCACGTTGACCGGCTTGTGAATGTAGTCAAAGGCGCCGCCCTTCATGGCGTTGATGGTCGTTTCCATGTCGTGGAAAGCGGTGATCATGATCACTTTGACGTTTTCATTTTCTTCCTTGAGATCTTCCAGAACGGCAAACCCGTCCACATCCGGCAAACGGATGTCCAGGATGACCACGTCCGAAGGCTCCTGCACGTATTTATTCAGACCGTCGGTACCGGTCAGCGCCGTCCGAACGCTGTATCCCTCTTCGGTTAGATACAAATCCAGCGTCTCCGCAATGGATGCATCGTCATCAATCACCAGAATGCTCGCCATAATTTTAACCTTTTCTGTTTGGGCGACGGCCCGCGCTTTCTCCCGAACGCCCAGGCTTCGCGCCATTCAAAACGATCCGTCGAGAATTTTGCATCATTACCGTTTTGTCATCGCGAGGAGCGAAGCGACGTGGCGATCTCTTCAAACGATCAAATACTGATGAGATTGCTTCACTTCGTTCGCTTTTGACACAGAGACATTATGCAACGGCCTCCCGTCATTTATTGCAGGGTAATGTGACGCAAACTTTCGTGCCCTTGCCTTTCTCGCTGATAATCTCCAGCTTCCCCTGATGCACTTCCACAATCTTCAAAACCTGCGACAGGCCCAGGCCTGTCCCGTATTTCTTCTTTGTAAAAAACGGGTTATACAGATGGGGCATGTCCGCGTCATCGATGCCGCAGCCGTCGTCCTCCACGACCACCAGCACGGAAGGCGGCCGGGACCCGATGCTGCGGGCGTAAATGTGAATGTGACCGCCTTCCTCCATCGCTTCCACCGCGTTGCGGATCACATTGACAAAAGCGTCCGTAATCATCGCCACATCCACGTTCACCGCGGGAGCGTCCCGGGTTTCCAGGGTAACTTCGATTTTTTTATCATGAATAATCTGCTCGGAAAGAGCCACCGCCTGTTCCAGGACTTTCGTCAGATCAACCGACTCGATTTTGGGCTCCATCGGCTTGGCGAACACCAAAACATTGTTCACCAGCTCTTCCAGGTGCTCGACTTCCTTTTGCGCGATTTTAAACCGCTTCAGATCATTGCCTTCCGGCTTGATGCGCTTTTCCAGGATCTGCAGGCTCATCTTGATGGATGAAAGCGGATTGCGGATTTCATGGGCAATCCCGGCGGACAGCTGACCCAGCGCCGCAAGCTTCTGGCTGCTGTATAGTTTCTTCTCCAGGTTCTTAAACTCGGTGATGTCTCTTTGCACCAGGATGTAATGGTCGGTTCCGATGACCGGGGACGTCGTGATCATTAAATTGACCTTGTGTCCGTCCTTGGCCACGGTTTCAATTTCGTAGGGCGTGTAGATTCCCTGTTTGGCGTCCTCCCACCTGGAAACGACAAAGTCGGCGTTTTCCGGCGCGACAAATTCCAGGAAATGCTTTCCGCGCAGCTCGCTTTTGGGCTTTTTCAGCCCCCAGCTGATGAAGGTGATGATGCCGTTTTGGTCCAGCTCGTAAATCTTATCCGGCAGGCTTCTGACGATGGACTGCATATAATTCAAGAGACCTTCGATCTCTTTTCTCAATTCGATATTTTCCGCCAGCTCGTTTTGCAGCGTCTCGGCATATTCCTGCAGGCTTCGCGTCAGCTCCTGCTCGCGCGAGATATCCTGAAGGGTTTCGATCGCCGCGATGATGTTCCCGTCCTCGTCATAAATCGGCGCGGCGAGGAAATACATGTACCGGCTGCGGCCGCCGAGGTTTTCATAATAATCATAGGCTTCATAGGCACCAAGCACCTTCTCCGATTTCTTGACTTGCTTGGCGCTGTAGTACTTGTTGAGCGCGTCAATGTCGGCGTCGATGATCAAGTCGGCAACCATGGGCCTTTTGACGGGATAAAACGCCCGGTAGTGACCGTCCGTCCCCAGTGTATCTTCCGCCGATTGCCCCGTCAGCTCCACACAGGCCCTGTTCCACAGAATCACCTGATGCTCTTTGTTGATCACAAAACTGGGAATGGGCGATCCTTCAATAATGCCCTCGATCGTTTTCTTTTCCCGCAGCAGCTTTTCCTGCCAGGTTTCACGCTCCTTCAGCCGCTCCTGCACTTCCCGCATCCGCAATCGCCTTCCCTCGCGGAACGCATAGAAAATGCCGACGATCACCAGGATCAACATCAGCACAAACGCGCTGAACATGGTGTAAAGAAATGTCGTGCGCACGGGCGCGACGACTTGGGCGTAAGGAGCGCTCACCATCACGAACCAGTGGTTTCCGGCAACCTGAAACGGATAGTAGGCAATGACGCTTCTTTGCGGCGAGCCGCTGCGCTGCAAAATCTTCGCATCGATATGCCTGCCGCCTTCCGGCGAGAAGGCAATTGCGTTTCCCCGGCGGTCGTGGATGAGATCACCGGTGTTTTTGCCGATGGTGGGCAAATGAGGATGCATGATGATCTGCCCCCGGTCGTTGATCAGCCACAGATCGCCCAGCCGGTTTTCCTGAATTTGCCTTTCTCCGGCATGGACCAGCGCGGCCAGAGAAAAGGACACCATCCATGCGCCGTCAAAAATATGCCCCTCGCGCCAGATGGGATACCCCCATATCAAATACCAGTCCTGCTTTTGGGTCGGGGCGCCGCCGGAGCCCGCCGCGGCCAAAGCCAAATTCAAATACTGCCTTTTCTGACTTTTCAACGCCTGGAAATGGGGGATCAGGTTGACGCGGGGCAGCGCATCCTGCGACAGGACGCGCCGGACGCGCTCCTGGGCGTCAAACACCAGCACGGCATCAATCGTCTTTCCCCAAACGGAATAAAGGATTTCGATTTTTCGATGGTCCTGGGGCGACAGGATTTTCCCGTTGGGATCAAAATAGGAAAACAGGGCAACGTTTCTTTCGACCTGCGACAAAATTTCCGTCATCCGGGCGGAGGCGTTTTGAGCGGACGCCAACTGCTGGCGGCTGAACAAATCCGCCATCTCCTTTTCCCGCGCGTTGTTTACGGTCAAAGCCAACAGAAGAATCAGGAGGATAACAACGAGACTGGTCAACCAGATGCGCAGACTGAACGCTTGACGCAGGAATCGGTATGAGTTTCTCAGCAAGGCCACTGAATTTTAGTTTTCCTTATGCTTTTCTTTTTGTGACTGCCAAATGCCGTATAAAACATACACCAGAACCGCCGCCGTGAGTGAAATCAGCAGTTTTGCCAGACCGCTTTCCATTTTTAAAAGATAAGAACAAATCAGCCAGACAACCGGATACGTGACAACCGTTAACAGCTCCTGCATAATGCCCCTCTATGATCCATGACAATGACTCTCTGATGTCCCATGATTTGGCACAAGTGCGGGCATCGTAGCGACATTGCTTCAAAATTTCAACTGAAATATCAAAAAGGTTTTTCACGCGGATCTGCGCATAGGACGTTCCCTCTCCGTTTGCGACCATTTAATGTTTTATGGCAGGCTATTGAACAAAACATTAAACGCGGCGTTTCATTTTCCCTCCCGCGGCGTCATACAGAAAATGAAAAAGCATTTTCCCTGCGCTTTTTTTGACACCCGGCGCCGAAAGCGAAGGAACAGGAAGTTCAATAAATTGAGCCGTCTTCCCGAATTTGCAGGCGGCGTCGATTCGATGCCGAAAAACAAACCCTCTTCGTTAAAACCATGGCATATCTCATGCATTAGCGTCGAGCCGATTGATGTTAATTCTTCTTTGCGAGCCCTGGATAATGTGCTATGGAGCGCAAAAAAGGAATACAATAAACAACATGTCATGAAAGGAGTCAACTAATGTCACACAAACATGGAAAAACAATTTTAACGGTCTTCACATCGGTAGCGGCGATGCTGCTTTCGAGCCAATTTGCCTTTGCGGCGGATGCGATTCCGGTCGGCGGCGAATCCTACATTAAGGTGATTTTTGCGGTCGGCGCCATGATCGGCGCGGGTCTGGCCATCGGCCTGGGCGCCATCGGCGCGGGCGCGGGCATTGGTAATGCGGCAAACGGCGCCTGCCAGGCGGTGGGAAGAAACCCCGGCGTACAGGGCAAAATCATGATGGTGATGCTCGTCGGCATGGCCATGGCTGAATCGATCGCCATTTACGCGCTGGTTATTGCCTTGATCTTATTGTATGCCAACCCCTTCAAGCCTTTCTTTTTGGGTTAATGTTTCAGGGAAGTTAACTACAAAATTAACCTAGGTTAGGGGGAAATCATAATGTCACAAACTAAAGATAAGAAGTCATTACCTGTTGCAGGCGTATTCTTCCTGCTGATTGTAATCCCCTTATCACTGATGGCGTTCTTAATCGCTAACGGCATGTTTAAACTGGGGGTTACCATAAAAGAAAGGGCCGTTAACGTTCTTGATGTCAAGTCTCAGGAAGATATTAAAGCAAGAGCCATCAACACGGCAAATCAGGTTGCCAATCTCCTCATGGAGAGCAAGAAAGATTTGCAGGTTGCAACCATTATTCCCTCGACAGAAGCAGTCTACAAGCAGTTTGTTGCCGAAAACAAAGCGCCGCTCTGGGTCAAGAAAGACGGCAAAGTTCAGCAGGTGCTGACACCGCTGTACAAGGAAATCGCCCTGATTGACAAAAACGGCTACGAAAGAATTAAAATCGTAGGCGGTCAGGCGGCGCCGGCGGAAAAACTGGTTGACGTAAGCAAACCGGCCAATACCACTTACAAAAACGAAGATTATTTTGCAAAAACAAAAAATCTGAACCGGGGCGAAGTCTATGTATCTCCGGTCACCGGCTGGTACGTGAACAAAGCGGCATTTGACAAGGGAGAACGGTTCAACGGCGTCGTCCGTTTTGCAACGCCGGTGTTCAATCAGGATGGTTTTTCCGGGATGATCGTGCTGTCCCTGGACTATCGCCACCTGGGCCAGATCACCGATCAGTTGATCCCCACGCAGGCGGAACGGGTGTTTGAAACGGATGCTTCATCCGGTAATTACGCCTACATGTTTGATTACCGCGGCAACGTGATTGCTCACCCGAACGATTTTCATATCGTGGGGCTGAATCCGGACGGAACGCCGGTTCCAACCATCACGCAGCAAAACGTGAAAGAACTGACGGACAAGGGCGCCGATGCCCTGAACATCATCCAGGCCGGTTTCCTGGATCCCAATTTAACGGCTCTGGCGAAAGAGGCGGCCGAGGGGAAAACAGGATTCAAGACGTATAAATTATTTGGAATGACCAAGTTCGTCGCCTATGCGCCGATCAAATTTTACGCGTCAAACATTCCTGAGCCCGCCGGTTTCGGAGGGGTCTGTCTGGGTGTGGAAGTCGAGAAGTACAACGAAGCGGCCCTGAAGGTCTCTCAGAACATCGAGAAGGAATCCAAGGCGTGGACGGCCACCGTCATTCTGGTGCTCATCGTGGCCATGGTGATCCTGTTCTTCATCATGCTGATCCTGGTGCGCGGAATTTCCCGCTCCATTCAGTCGGAAGTTCCGGAAGGCTCGGAAGGAGATCTGGCGGGACTGAATGACGACGACGATGACGACAAATAAGTAGCTTTCACTCAAGAACAAAAAGGCCGAATTTCGATTCGGCCTTTTTTATTGATTGGGCCCTCACGGCTTTTTCTGAAGGTTGTTGAGCAATCCTGCTCCCAAGGAGATCCGAATGGATACTTTTCTGAAGCTTTTCCCCTTTCTGCACCTGGTGGTGCTGGCGGCGGGCGCCATTCTCCTTTTGGTTGTAAAAAGAAAATACCCCAAAGTCCGCAATTCCGAGCTGATCACGGTCTTCATTCTCTTCCTGATCCTCGTGGCTGTCTTTACGGAGCAGGGGCTGGACTGGATCAAACGGTTGATGAGCCTTCTTCAGGCCTGACAAACGGATGCCCCTTCATCCAGGGGCCGCGGCTCGTCATAACAAGCAGGCGCGGAGAAAATCATAAGCCGAGTTCTGTTCCGCGATTCGGTTACCCTCGCCGCGGCGATGATCATTCATCTGGGACGGCAGTTGCCTGCCGCCTCTAGCGACGCTACCCGAGAACATCAGGCGGGCCGCCCTCAAACGTTCTCCTATTTGGTCTTGCTCCGGATGGGGTTTGCCATGCCTTTTCCGTCACCGGAAAAGCGGTGAGCTCTTACCTCGCCATTTCACCCTTACCCTGAGGCTTTCGCCCGGGCGGTATATTTTCTGTGGCACTTTCCCTGGGGTCGCCCCCGGTCGCCGTTAGCGACCATCCTGCCCTGTGGAGCTCGGACTTTCCTCCGGCAGAGGAAACTCTGCCCGCGATCATCCGATTTTCTCCGGCCTGGGAAGTATCCTACAATTGATTTGGATTTTGTTCAAGGACAAAGGACACATGTAAGAAGATATTCGACGCCTTCAGTCTCGCACCCCTTTTTTTTTGGGGGGGGCAGTCCTTACTTCCCCTGCTCGTCAATGGCCAGGTTGGCCAGCCGGTCGGCTGTCGCATTGCGGCAGCGCGGAACATGCCGGACCCTGGCGGATTCAAGGGAAGACAGCAGCTTCCGGACGTCCTGCATCAATATTTTCAGGTTCTCGTTTTTTACTTTGTAGGAACCGTTGATCTGATTGGCCAGGAGCTCCGAATCCATATAAATTTCTACGTTTCTCCAGCCGCCGGCCAGAGCGCCTTTCAGCCCCAGGATCAGCGCCTTATATTCCGCGATATTATTGGTGCAGCGCCCGAAGTATTCCTTCCCCTCCCAAAGAATCCGGTCCGAGGCATCGGTAATCACCGCCCCGCCGCCTCCCGGCCCGGGATTTCCCCGGCAGGCTCCGTCGCTGAACAACTTGACCGGTTTTTGTTCCATAGAAAACTATTCGGCCTTTTCCTGATTTTTAAAATACATAATCCGGTTGCAGTTCGGGCAGCTCAGCAGTTCATTGGAGCGCTGCAATTCGTTGTAGAGCTGCGGCGGAATATTCATGTGGCAGCCGCTGCAAACCGCTTTCCAGACGGAAATCACACCAACGCCGTTATTGCGCTTTTTTATTCTTTCATACCGGTTCAGAAGGTCCGCGGGGATTTGCTTTTGCAATTCGGCCCGTTTTTCCGTCCAGCATGCCGTATCGGCGTCCACGGCGCTCAAGTCATCTTCGATGATTTTCTTTTCCTGTTCGTGTTTGCGGGTTTCCTGCGCCAGGACTGCATCATCCTGCTTGACCAGCACGGAAAGTTTGTCCATGTCTTCCATCAGGGCGATGATCCGGGTTTCCATCTCGCCGAGGGTTTTCTCCGCCGTTTCAATCTCCTTGAGCATGGCCTGATATTCTTTGTTGTTTTTGACTTCAAGGAGCCTTTCTTTGGTTTTAATCATCCCGTCGCCGATCTTTTTGATGGCGGCTTCATATTCCGCGCGCCGGGCTTTGAGGTCTTCCTGTTTTTGCTTGTTTTGCTCGATGCTTTCCCGATAGGCCTGAAAATCATTTTCCATTGCCTGGATTTCTTCCGGCAGCCTGGTCTTTTTGGCGGCAAGCTTGACCAATTGAGAATCACACTCCTGCAATCCGATCAACAGCAGCAATTGTTCTTTCACCCCGTTCTCCTTCTTTTTTATTTTTTCATCCCCTGATGCTTCCCCGACGCCAAAAAAAATGCACCTTTTGAGGGGTGCATTTTCAGATCAACGTCGGATGGGGCTGGTTTTGGGCGCCGCGATAGAATAATCGAACATTTCTGATCGCGGCTTTTGCCTCTACCGTTTTGTCGCAGCAACTCCTTGCTTGTGAAAATCGCTTTTTTCCGGCCATCCGTAAAGCTTCCATTCATAAAATTTGGTGGGCCCACCTGGGATCGAACCAGGGACCTACCGGTTATGAGCCGGTGGCTCTACCAATTGAGCTATAGGCCCGCCATGTTCAGCCATTGCGCGAATGTTTCAACCGGCATCAAGGCGCGTTGAAATATACCCAATCCCGGCGCTTGTCAATATTATTTTCCCGTCCGTTTCCGGGGGGAATGCTTTGCTTTTTTCAACGGCTCCTCTTCAACGACCTGGGGCTCTTCAACCTCGGAGACCACCGTCTCCTCCAGCGTCGCTTCGCCCAGAACCGTCGTTCCCAGCCGGTCGCTGATTCCGAAACGCATTCGCAGAACTTTTTCTTCACGCGGCGTCAGCGTGGACAGTATTTTGCGCGTCTGGTCCGCCAGATCCATGCTGATGGTGGCCTCCGATGGAGACATGATCTTTTTGTCTTCGATAAAGTCTCCCAGATGGCTGTCCTCCTCCTCGCCGATCGGTGTTTCCAGGGAAATCGGCTCTTTGGCAATTTTCAGCACCTTGCGCACTTTTTCCAGCGGATATTCCATTTTGTTGGCGATTTCTTCCGGGGTCGGTTCACGTCCCAATTCCTGCACGAGGTATCGCGATGTCCGGATCAGTTTGTTGATCGTTTCAATCATATGGACGGGTATCCGAATCGTGCGGGCCTGGTCGGCAATCGCGCGCGTAATGGCCTGGCGAATCCACCAGGTTGCGTAGGTGGAAAACTTATAGCCCCGCTGATATTCGAATTTATCAACCGCCTTCATGAGCCCAATATTGCCTTCCTGAATCAAATCCAGAAATTGCAGGCCGCGATTGGTGTACTTTTTGGCAATGCTGACGACCAGCCTTAAGTTGGCTTCGACCAGTTTCCGCTTGGCGATTTCCGCCTTGGCCTCTCCGTCTTCGATGGAATAAACAACCGTCTTGAGCGTGGCGGTTGGAATCCCCACCTCCCTGGCAATATGCTTCAATCGTTTTTGGGCTTCGGTCACGGCCGAGTGACTCCGGTGCAGCCAATCGATGGACACTTTTGCCTCTTTCGCCGCCTGCCGCTCGTCCTGTTTGGATTTCCTCATCCTGGACCAGGCCTTTTCCATTTGCGAAATATTCAGGCCCGACTCTTTTTTGAAATGGTTGATCACACGTTCCGAGCGTTCAATCTCGTCCGTGAAGGATTTCAACCGGGCGATAAAACGGTGCATCTGCTTTTTGCTGAAACGGATTTTCCGGCAAAGGGTGATGATATTTTTTGTGTTTTTCACCAGCTCCGCGGTCAGGGTCTCCCGCTGCTTGGCCCTCATGGTTTTGGATTTAAGCTTCTCACGCAGCACCTTATTGCGGTCATTGAAGAGCCGAATCCGGGCGATCAGCCGAAGCACTCTTTCCTTGTGATCGTCCTCTTCCATGAACCCTTCTTCGTCCTCGATGTTATCCACGACATTTTTGACGCGGATTTCTCCGGATTCAAGCTTCTCTCCGATGCTGAGCACTTCGTCGATGGAAACGGTCAGACTGAAAATCGCCCACATGGTTTCCCGGGCGCCCTCTTCGATTTTCTTGGCGATCTCGACTTCACCTTCGCGGCTCAGGAGCGACACCAGCCCCATTTCCCGCAAATACATCTTGACCGGGTCTCCGGTTTTGCCCGCGCCGGGAACCAGCGCGAGGGCTTCGGGAAATTTGGACGGCAGCGCATCCTCGACCGGTTTTTTCACCACCAGCTTTTCCCCTTGCTCCATGTCGATGATGTCGATGTTTTTTTCTCCAAACAGCATGATAATATCATCGATTTGCTCCGAGGAATTCAAATCAGGCGGCAACATGTCATTCACGTCGTCATAGGTTAAAAACCCTTTTTCTTCCCCCAGGGAAAGCAGCTTCTTAAATTCGTCGGATTGTATTTCTTTCGCCATTTGGATGCCCCCGAATGTTATGATTGGTTCAAGTATTTATGTTCTTCCTTTATCAAATGCTGCTTTTGAAAAGTCAGCTCCCGGATGAGATCCGGATCGCCGCATTCCTGCGCCTGCCTTAACTTGTGCTGCACCTGCCGCTTTTGTTCTTTGTACCATTTTTCACGGATTCTCCGCATGTTGTCGACAAAATTGCGCTCCACCCTGTCATCATCCGTCGGAGGCGCTTCCACGCTCATTTTGTATAGATGCTCCCGCAGCGGTTTGTCTTCATCCGACGGCAGCAGGATGTTGACATCCACGTACCCCAGAAGTTTATAGGTTTGAATAATTTTTGTTCCCAGATCCTTTAACGCGGGCTCCAGAAAACACTCCAGAATATTCTCATCGTCCACCAGGAGCGCCTTCTGCGGATACTCCAGCATCAGCCGGATCAGATTGAACTCCAGAGGATTCACGGCCATTCCGCCGGATGGCTTTTTAACACCCGCGCCGGATGGCGCGGATGCCGGTTTCCGATGGATTTCCCTTTTCAGCAGCGCCTGGTCAATGCCCGATTTCTCCGCAATCCGCTTGATGAAAAGATTCTTTTCGATTTCGTTGTTGATTTTCCCCACGAATTCCATCGCGGTTTTCACCAGATCACGGTTTTCTTCAAATGTTTTGCCGTTTCCCAGAACGGAATCAATATAATAATCGCTGATCGCCGGCGCAAGGGCGATCAGTTCCTCCAGCTTCGCCGGGCCGTATTTTTTCACAAAATCATCCGGATCCAAGCCGTCGGGAAGGATTAAAGCCCGTGCGCTCATATTGGCGCCTAAAAAAAGCTCCAGCGACCGGTCCAGCGCCTTGCGTCCGGCCGCATCCGGATCAAACAGCGCGACGACATCCTGCGTGTAACGCCGCAGGAGCTCCAGATGATCGCGGGTCAGCGCCGTGCCCAGCGTGGCCACGACATTGCGCACCCCTGCGTTCCACAGGGAGATGACGTCAAAATAGCCTTCCACGATCAGGCAAAAACCGTTCCGGCGGATCGTCTCTTTGGCCTTGTTGAGTCCGTATAAATTTTTCCCCTTGCTATAAACCGGCGATTCCGGCGAGTTGAGATATTTGGGCTCGCCCTCTCCGATAATCCGGCCGCCAAAGGCGACGATTTCGCCGAAAGGATTTTCAATAGGGAACATCAGTCGGCCGCGGAAGCGGTCGTAGAAGCCACCCTCTTTCCCGGCGATGACCAGGCCGGCCTGTTCGGCCATTTTCAGGGACAAACCGCCGCCTTCCACATCATCCGCCAGGGAGCGCCAGGCGTCCGGCGCATACCCCAACCTGAATTGCCGGACGGTTTCCTCGGTGACGGCCCGCTTCTGCAGGTAGTCGCGGGCCGCTTTGCCGGCGGGAGAGGAGAGCTGACGGGCAAAGTACCGCGCCGCCCTTGCATTCAACTGAAACATCCCGTCGCGCAGGGATTCCTTTTCGCGTCCGTCGCTGCCGAAGGTCCGCACCGGCAGCAGGACGCCCGTTTTTTCCGCCAGATATTTAACGGCCTCGGGGAAACTCTTGTTGGCGATTTTCATCAGCAGCGTGATGACATTGCCGCCTTCCCCGCAGCCGAAGCAGTAGAAAATCTGTTTTTCGCGGTTGACCGTAAACGAAGGGGTCTTTTCCTGATGAAAGGGACAAAGCCCCAGATAATTCCGGCCCGCCTTTTTCAGCGTCAGATATTCGGAGGCAAGCTCGACAATGTCCACCCTGCTTTTAATTTCTTCAATCTTGCTGTCGTCAAAGCGCACGAAGGATCGCCTGCCCTGTTTTGATGGTTTGAGTCCGTGTCGTGGATAACGCGTCTTATTGCGACAGAAGCGCTTTCACCTTTTCACCGGCGGCTTTCCCGTCCGCCTTGCCGGTAATCTGCGGCATCAGCGCCTTCATCACTTTGCCCATATCCTTGACGGATAGGGCGCCCACATCGGCAATCGCCTTTTTAATGAGCGCTTCCACTTCTTCATCCGACATTTGCGCGGGCATGAAATCCTGCAGGATTTTCAGTTCCGCTTCTTCCTTTTCCACCAGATCCTGCCTGCCCCCCTTGGCAAACTGCTCGATGGAATCTTTCCGCTGCTTGACCAATCCGGACAGAATCTGCATTGTTTCCGTCTCGTTGAGCGGCCGCATCAGGTCGATTTCCTTGTTGTGGAGCGCTGTTTTCAGCAGACGCAGCGCGGAGAGACGGATTTTGTCTTTTGCCTTCGCCGCCGTCACCATGTCTTCGTTTAATTTGGCCAAAATATCCATTTTCCTTTACCTCACATTATCCTAAAGGATCTTCCAGTTTTCTGCCTCCCAGCAGATGCATGTGCAGATGAAAGACCACCTGCCCTCCGTCGGCGTTGCAGTTGATCGCCAGACGGAATCCGCTGTCAGCCACCTGTTTCATTTTAGCAACCTGTTGCGCGGCGGCCATCCATCTTCCCATGATATCCGCATTCGTATCAACATCCAGCAGGGTCGCTATATGTTTTTTGGGGATGATGATGACATGCACCGGCGCCATGGGGCTGATATCGTCAAAAGCCAGGACAGCGTCGTCTTCGTAAACTTTTTTGGAAGGAATGTCTCCCTTGATGATTTTACAAAATATGCACTCTGCCATCTGCTTTTCCTCCTTCCGATTTTATGAAGCCGCTTGCGTTTTCGCAATCGCGTCTTCCAGGGCGATGGCGCCCGTGTAGAGCGCGCGGCCGACAATCACGCCGTAAAACGAGCAGTCTTTGACGGCGAGCAGGGCGTCGATATCGGCAAGCGTCGCCACACCGCCCGACGCGATGACCGGAATGTTGACGGCTTTCGCCAGAGCCCGGGTTTGTTCCACATTGACGCCGGCCTCCATGCCGTCGCGTGAAATATCCGTATAAACAATGGCCTGGATACCGTCATGAACATAGCGCTCGGCCAGTTCGACCGCATTTTGGCCGGTCTTCTGTGTCCAGCCGCGGACCGCCACCTCTCCCGCAAGCGCGTCGATCCCCAGGATGATTTTTCCCCGATGGGTTCGGGCAGCCGTCCGGACAAACGCTTCATCCGCAATGGCCGACGTCCCCAGAATCACACTCGACACGCCGTTTTCCAAATAGTAGTTGACGGTTTCCATGCTGCGGATGCCGCCGCCGACTTCAACCGGCACTGGAACGGATTTCGCAATTTCGACAAGAATCGGCGCGTTTTTGGGCAATCCGGCGACGGATCCGTCCAGATCCACAAGGTGAATCCTTTGCGCCCCTTTTTGAACCCAGCGCCTGGCCATGTCCACCGGATTTTCAGCATAAACCGTCACCCGGTTAAAATCGCCCTGCGCAAGCCGCACGCATTGGCCGTTTTTTACATCAACCGCCGGAATAATCAACACCTTGCCTGACTCCTTCACAGAACCGGTAGATCAAATATCGAGCGGGGCACCGCATGAATCCGAAGCTTTTTGCCGTCAGCGTTCAAAGCCGGGAAAGGTTTTGAAAATGTCGTCAACTCCCAGCTTTGTCAACTGGCGCGCCGTCAGCCATTTCGCGCCGCCCTTGAAGAAGGAAGACGCCTGAAAAACATCTTCCATCAGAGATTTTTGTGTTTTGTCAAAAATACCCCGCCAGAGGATGCGGCCGTCGCCGACGGCAATCAGATGAATTTCAAAAGCAACCGCCGCGGGGCGTTCCACGGAATAATCGTACCCCAATCTTTCCCGATAGCGATAGACAAACCCCGCCACCAGGACATCGGCGCCCAGTTCGCTTCCGGTCTCCCGGAAAGTCTGCAGTAAAGGCTGTTTGCGGAGAGCCGTCGAGACCCACCGATAGACACCCGCCACCTTTTCCCGGGGAATGATCTCCACGTTCTTGTAGTCCATCAGCTTATCAGTCACCATTTCTTCAACCATTCTTTCTGCGCCTTTGGAAATGCCGCCGCTGGAATTCACGCTGCCGCAAATCGGGCATTGAACGGTGGAGGACGGCTCTTCCGGCAGCACCGCCTGAAAAGGGATGACCGCGATCCGCGTCGCCTTTTTTTCGGCGGCCTTTGGCTCTTCCTGCGCATGCCCAACGCTCTGGGAGAGAAGGAAGAACCCCAAAAGCCACAGGGCGCAGCCGATGCTTTTTATCGAAAATCTGTTGTGCGACACAAGACGCCTGACCTTTCTTTCAAAGCGTTCCCTTGGTGGAAAGAACGCCTGAAATTTCCGGATGGATATTCACCGCCTGCCGCAACGCCCGGGCAAACGCCTTGAAGACAGCCTCGATGATATGATGACTGTTGCTGCCGTATTCCAGGGTAATGTGCAGGGTAATGCCGCTGTGATCCGTGAACGCCTTGAAAAACTCCTTGACCAGCGCTGGATCAAAACCGCCGATTTTCCTGCGTTCATACCGGACTTTGTAAATCAGATAGGGACGGCCGCAGATGTCCATGTCCACGCGGCACAGACTCTCGTCCATCGGGACGGACGCCGAACCGTAGCGGTTAATGCCCGTCTTTGTGCCCAGCGCCTGCCGCACCGCCTCTCCCAGACAAATCCCCAGATCTTCCACCAGGTGATGGTCATCGATTTCCGTGTCGCCTTTGCTCTTGACAACCAGCTTGAAACGACCGTGGCGGGCAAACAGCTCCAGCATGTGATTCAAAAAGGGAATGGTTGTATCAATCCTGCTGCCGGCGGATTTATCCAAATCAATGTCCAGCGCGATATCCGTTTCCGTTGTTTTACGGACGATCTTTGCCTTTCTGGCCATGACGCCTCCCCCAGATCAAATGACTTTGTTGAGCGGATACTCAATAATGCCCTGCGCGCCCGCGTCGAGAAGCCGTGGAATGATATCGCGCACCGCACCCGTATCGATAACCGTTTCAATGGCAAACCACTCTTCCGAATAGAGGGTGGAAATGGTCGGGGCTTTCAGCGACGGCAAGAGCTTCATGACACGATCGAGGTTTTCTTTGGCCACATTGAGCTTGAGGCCGACTTTGCCCATCGCCAGGAGCGATCCGGTCAAGAGCGTCCGGATCTGCTCGATTTTTTTTCTCTTCCAGGGATCGTTCCAGGCTGCGCGGTTGGCGATCAGCTGTGTGTTGGTTTTCATCAGTTCATGCACGATCCTGAGTTTGTTGGCCCGAATGGTGGATCCCGTTTCCGTGACTTCCACGACGGCGTCCACCAGACCGTCGACGACTTTCGCCTCGGTCGCGCCCCAGGAAAACTCCACGCCGACCTTGATCTTTCTTTCGGCAAAATACCGCCTGGTAAAGTTGACCAGTTCCGTCGAAATGTGCCTGCCTTCCATGTCCTCGATCGAACGGATCTCCGAATCGTCCCGCACCACAAGCACCCAGCGCGCCTGACGGGTGGAAACTTTGGAATAGATCAGATCCTGCACGACCTGCACATCGGAGTTGTTTTCCAGAATCCAGTCGATGCCGGTCAGCCCCAGATCCAGATGACCGTCTTCGATGTAGCGGGACATTTCCTGCGCCCGGACCAGCGTGCAGGAAATTTCCGGATCGTCAATATCCGGGAAATAGTTGCGGCTGTCGTAGGTGATCCGCCAGCCCGCTTTTTGAAATAAATCAACCGTATTTTTTTCCAGACTCCCTTTTGGGATGCCCAATTTCAAAACATTCATTTGTACACTTCCTTGGGATCAAAAACTTTCTTGCCGACAACCTCAAAATCGCCGCCTTTGCGCCTGCGGAAAAAACAGGTGCGATGCCCCGTGTGGCAGGCGGCCCCGCCCAGTTGCTCCACCTGAAGCAGCAGAGTGTCCTCGTCGCAATCAATAAAAATATCTTTGACGATCTGAACATGGCCGGAGCTCTCGCCCTTCAGCCACAGTTTTTGCCGGGAACGACTCCAGAACGTGGCCTTCCCGGATTGCAGCGTCGCTTCCCAGGAGGCCCGGTTCATGTAGGCCAGCATTAAAACGTCTTTTGTTTCAGCATCCTGCACAATGGCCGGAATCAATCCGTCCGTTTTATTGAAGTTTGGTTCGATCATAAGCACCTTCCTGCGAATGCAGTAATTTGTCTCCTTTATGAAATTATTTTGTTTAATGGATGAGTACCATTAAATCAAGTAATATTTTAGCTTACGAATCATCTATTTCCGGCTTGCCTAACCTTTTTATTCATGGTAAAAAAACGCGAAAATTGATCGGATGGAACGATTTGAATTTGTTTGCCCGGAGGGATTGAATCATGTCTTTGCTGTTGGGAGGCGTCGTTGCTGCGGTCATCGGACTGATCAGTTTGATTTTCTGGTGGTCTGATTTCCTGGCCATTCTCCGGGGCGCGCTGCCCATCTTCCTGTTTTTGGGGGGCGCTCTGGCGGTCTATGTCGGTTTTGACGATATTCAGGACAAAATCCGGGAAGAACGGCAGCGGCAAAATGAAGAGCTGGAGAAAGCCAGGGAAGAAGTTGAATCGGCCAAAGCCCAGGCCGAACGCTACAAGGATGAACTGGACCGGTTAAAGGATGAAAAAAAGCAAAGCTGAATTCAGCTTCGCACAGCACAAATACAGCTTGACACAGCCGGTTAAATCAAATAATACTTCACCGTGTTACGAGAGCTTTGAAAAATGTCATTTCGAGGAGCGTGAGCGACGAGAAATCTTCATGATGGCTGTTTGTTAAAGATTTCTCCCTTCGGTCGAATTGTTTCGGAAACCGGTATGTTTTCATTTTACACAATAAAATCCTCGCCTTATAATATCTACATGTATTGATGCCTGCTTGCCCGGGTTCTTCATCAAGGTAAGCAGGCTTTTCCGAAAGCATCAGCGCAAATTCAAAATCAGCATCAACAATAGCCCTTGGAATGTGTTTCTATGTATGGAAAAAATAATAAATTGGGAGGAAACAGGTCAAATGGAAAAGAAAGGGTTTTTTGTAACGATTTCATTACTCTGTGCCATATTTTTTGTTCTGGTGTTCAGTTCCGGCGTGCTGGCGCAGACAACGCTGACGTATAGCATCTTTTTCCCGGCCACCCACGCACAGGCGAAAGCCGGCGATGCTTGGGCGAAGGAAATCGAAAAACGCACCGGGGGCAAAGTCAAAATCAACATCTTCGCCGGCGGATCACTGACACCGGCCGACCAGTGTTTTGACGGCGTCGTCAAGGGAATTTCCGACATCGGCATGTCCTGTTTTGCCTATACACGCGGCCGGCTGCCGCTTCTGGAAGTTCTGGATCTGCCGCTCGGGTATCCGAACGGCATGGTGGCGACGCTGGTGGCCAACGACTTAGTCAAAAAGATGAAGCCCAAGGAGCTGGATGACGTAAAGGTACTGTATCTGCATGCCCACGGCCCGGGCCTC
>JAAZOZ010000025.1 GCA_012797505.1 Smithella sp.
ATCTCGGCGCCACTCACATTGGTCACCCCTTCCGCCCACTTGACCTTTGCGCCGGCCATTTGACCTGTGAAGGCATTTGTTGTATCCGATGGGGTGATTTGGACGGATGCCCAATCCGTATCTTCCGGTAAAAGTGGACCTGCCGTTGGTGAATTGAAGGTCCACGTCCAGCTCGATGGCTTGCCGGCATACGTTCCGCCCAAGAGCGTTTGCTCCACACGCCAATTTGGGTCAAAGCCGCCGTATGCACTGGGTAATTTTATCTTTGTGCTCTGAAGGCTGCTTAGATGAATGGCGCTTCCGTCTGCTCCAATGACATTCTCACCTGCCAGGCCGGGATCAGGGATTCCGTTCATATTGGTTTCAATGTTCAGAGCGCCTGCAAAGTTTTCCGGAGTAAGCCCCAGTCCCGTGATTTCGGAAGACGTATTCATCAGGTACGTGTAGGCGCTGCCTTCTGCCCCCCACATCGAAAGCGCCGTATCGTGACGGCCCGTCAGGTTGCCGTAGAAGATGCCGACATTACCGCTGTCATCTAAGTAAAGGCCCTGCAGCGATCCTGTAAGGTTTTGTTGATTATCCACGATGCCGCCCAGGTTGGCCAGATAGGCGCCCGATTTACCGTTCCAGACGGGCGTCCTTGAATTCATGAAGGGGTCAAGCGTTGTTAGAGGGTCAAAACTGACGACCTGTGCTGCAAAGAGCGAGAAGCCTCTCTCAGCCGTGTCGAATTGATCGATGTCCCCGGCAAAGCGGAGCGGCGTCGCAGTAGTGCTGCCGAGGTTATCCCAGAGATTGCCGACACCGGCCATCAGGCCGTAGAATCCGCTGTTGTCGCCGAGTACATAGTAACCGTAAGGAGTGACCGCGCCTTCCGGCCCATTTGCCAGGTCGGCCATTGCGCTCAGATATTCGTCACGTGTTTCATAGACCGTTTGAGCGAAGGTGTACGTGCCGTCGCTCATGTTCTGTGTCCACGTGTTCTTGCGATAAACCGGCGATGTCGGCATTCCATACATTTCGAAACGGTAAGTGGTCTTCGTTTGATTGCCGTTGTTTGTGTAAGTTGCGTCGGCGTACTGGTCCGGCCAGATCGCATGGTCATCTTCATAGTAGAAAGAATAGTAGTTGTTGATGCCCCCTTGGTCATATACGGCTCCGCCTTGCTGGCTGTGGCGCAGGGTGTAAGCCCGGCCATAGACGGCGCTGCTGAAATAGACATCGCCGGCCTTCTGCCAGGCGCCGCCGATGACGTCCTGCCAGGTTCCGGTTGTGCCCCCCACTGTATCAGGAGTATAGACGCCCTGAAGTTGTCCGGTGAGCGTCCCGTATTTCTTGTGGGTGAGGAATTCGCCGGCGACGTCTCCGCCGATCCAGCCGTTTGCCCAGGTCCCGTCGGTGATGGAGGCCTTCCAGTATCCGGCGTCACGGTAGGTCCAGTGCGTGTCATGGGATAAATATCCGCCGAATTCCGCCACGCCGGCGAAATCCGATGTCCAGGCGGTTTTCCCTTCAGGATTGCTGTAGGTGTTGTTCATGGCGTGGGTCATGGTAAAGATTCCCCAATCCGTCTGGCCGGCGATGCTGTATGTGGAGCCGAGCGTGACGATCTGGCTTTGGATCAGCCCGGAAGAAGCATTTTGATCATCAAGGAAGGAACCGGCGAGATTGTCGTTGACATCCACGCCCAATACGCCCGTGAAGAGCGACGGGTGTTCGGGCGTCAGCAATCCTGCCGCACCGGCCTCAGGCAATGCGCCGGTGATCGTTTTCTCCTCGACCCACAGACCTCCTGTGCCATCCCACATGCCGATGCCGGCATATGCGTCACCGGAAAAACTCCCATGGAGGAATCCGGCTTTCGGCGCCGACGGGTTGTCCTGATTGATGAACAAGCCTATCACAGCGCCGGACAACGGGGTGATCCCGCCGGCGCTGCCGAGCAGGGTGCCGCCGATGCTGGCGAAATAGGCGTTGGTCGGGGTTGCGGAGACCAAACCGGTGGTCCCTGTTATGTTTCCTGAAAAGGTCATGTATTGCGCCGATGGATCCACCGTTCCGATGAGTTTAATCTGCGCGGGATCGCTTCCGGTTGCGGTCCAGAGGTTTTCTCCCGGGAGGCCGCCGAGAATGCCCTGGAAGGGGACATTCCGAACCAGTGCATTGACATTGTCCCACTGAGTGCTCAACGTCTTCACATACTTGTCTGCCGTGAACCACGTGGTTCCATCCACAATCAGACTGCTGTCAAAGTGCGGCGAAACAGGCGAGGAACCCGTGAAATTGGGGACAGGATCCAGCGCCGACGTGGGTCCTCCAATAAATAAGTGGTTGATATAGTGGATGGACGTGGTCCCTACGTAGTTCCCCGTGTACAGGTAGTGATACCGATCGTCATAGGTGCCTTGAGAACCAACCATCTGTTTTTCGATTGTTTCGAATGCTATACCGTTTGTGGCGTTCGCGGTTGCGGACGGATAGGGGAAGTAAAGATATTCGTACCCCAGCGACTGGAAATAGCCCTGAAGATGATCGTAGGGTCGTTCATACTCTCTCATGTAGAAGGTTCCGTTCACGATCTGTTGTACGGAACCGTTAATCATGCTGCCGAAAGCCATCGGGGTTGTGGCATAGTCGGCAAGGGTCATGCCGACCTGCTTGTTGCCGTCGTTGACGGCAACAAGATTTGCGCCGAGCGCCGACGGATCGGTATTGACAACTCCTTTCTGGAAGACGCGGTTTTGTGCATCGAAGAAAATGGTTTCGCCTACATACGTTCCGGTGGTGTAACTATCCAATGTTTCGATATTACTGATGTTTCCCATCCAGTAGCCGATGGTGACCGGTTCAGCGCCACCCTCATAGATCATTGTCCCTCCGGCGATGGCGGTTGACCCGACAGGCAATGCCCCTTGATCGAGTCCGAAGCCGCCATAGAGAATACCCCAGTTTTGATTAAGATACCCGGCTGATTCAAGGCTGATATCGCCCAGTTTCTGCTCCGCCGTACCGATGGCCCCCGGTCTTTTTAAGCCATCATGAACCGGATTGGGGATGGGCGGGTCTGCCGAACCTTGAACGGTATTCTTCGCGCTGGCCAGCAACGTGGAACCCCCATCTTCCGGGATTTCCCACATGCCGGGATTGGCGGGATCACCAATCGCGGGATAGAGGGTTGCCTGAATGAGGTTGGAACTCAAGAGGCCGACTTCATACACATCGGCTGCCGTCTGCCGGTAGTAGAGCCCCAATCCCTTGCCGAGGAGGGAACCGCCTGCGCCGTTCGCCTTCCGGACGCCGCCGAATTTGAGCAGGTAGTTGTTGGTTGCCGAGGCGACCAGGTCGTTATCTCCTGCAATCTCCGATCCAAACAGGGAATAAGTGTCAACTTTTGCGGCCGCGTATTCGCCGATGCCGGTCAAATCGACAGGCAGATTTGCGCCGCCGGGCCCCTGACCGTTGAAAAGTTCTCCAACGCCGCCGACAAGACCGCCGATTTTGGCAAGCGGGAGGGGCGGAGTGCTCGAATCCTCCGTTACAAATTTCTTGTTCACAAAATCCCAGTATCCGAAACCGCCATTGTCCTCAAGGAACGCGCCGTTGTAAGCCAGTGGGAAGGCTTCAAAGCTTCCCACGCCCATGGCCTGCCAGGTATCGTTGCCCAGGATTCCTACCAGATCTCCCGTAAAAATACCCATGTTGTCGGGATTGAGGAATCGGCCGCTGACGCCGGCCCAGAATCCACCGTCGCCATAGGTATATCCGTCCACGGATGCGATGGAGTAACTTGCTTTCCCGGACGTGTTGGTTTCTTTCCATCCCGTAGTGCTTGTCCATGTTCCATCTTCAGAAATCTCCGCCGGGGAAGGCCCGCCCGCGGCCGCTATCCAGGCGCCCCAGTCTTCGATTCCGGCGATATGCGCGCTCTTCATGCGCATCGTGCCCTGGAAATCGCCTTCGACTTTTGCCGCAGGCGACCAGTCGGACTCTTCAATGGAGAGCGAAGAGACGGTTCCCGTTTTTGCGGTATGCATCAAGGTTCCCTGGCCTTCATCGACAGGAATTTCCCACATGCCGATTTCTGGATAGACGTCGCCCCAGACGGAGAGACCGCGGGGCTCTCCATCGATCATCAAAGGACCGGATGTCAGGAGACCGATCTCATTGTATTTTGCTCCATCCCAGTTGCGAGCGTAAAAGCCCGCCATCTTTCCTTCGAACCACTCCGGATAATCTTCATAAGCCGGGACCCGGCTTCCGCCGTAGTAAATATGGAAAGGATTCGTTTCCGGTCCGCCGTTTGCGTTGACCAGAAGCATCGCGAAGAGAGGAGAGTTTTCGTTACGGGTGTAGGTTCCCATTCCGGTGACGTCCGCCTCGCCGCTAAAGAGTGAATTGATTCCGCCCGTCAAACCCGCGATGGGATACATATCATGCACCAGCCCTTCCGAACCGGGTGTTGTGTTGTAGTAGCCCCAGTGTCCAAGATAGACTTGCGTGCTGTACGCAAGCGGTGTTCCCTCGTGGGTTCCCACGGCTGCCGCCTGCCAGTAATTCGCGTCATACGTGCCGAGAAGTTTGCCGGACATTGTTCCTAAATTTACTGACGTTATGTATGAGCCGGTAACATCGGCGGACAGGTTGTCATCGCTCCACATGCCGCCGGTGATGCCCGCCAGCCAGTACCCGGAATCTGGCGCGAAGCCCCCTCCATCGAAATAAGGCCCGAAGACCCCCTGACCTCCGACTCTGGCCGTCCAGGGGGTTTCTATTGTGCCGCGGTAGGATCCACCTAAGTCCGCTTGCCAGATTCCGCCGTTCATGATCCAGTTTGTTCCGCCGTTTTTGTCATACAATGTGGCGCCGTAGTTGAAGCCCACGGCCCCGCTCAGGCTGCCGCCTTCTGAAGATATGTTGCCCGTGAGGCCGCCCCACCAGAGATTATCCTGCAGATTTTCTGCGAGAATACCCGTTGTGTCTTTTTCTTCCTTGTAAATGCTGCCAGAAGCTTCCCATACACCGATCTGGGAAAACACATCACCGTCTAAGTTGCCTCTGAGGAAGCCAGCCTTACCGTCGTAGATGTATAAACCGGCTATATTTGCCTCAAGCGTTTCACTTCTTTCGCGCCCGCCATAGAACAGATAATAGGCGCCGCCGTCATACGTGGTGTTGACCTGAGCTATATCCTTGTAATTGTGGCTGGCGGTTGAAGCGCTGAAAATGTTTCCGTTACTGTTGGGCGTACCGTACAGATACAGGGACCCCAGCGCACTGATGCTGACAGGGGCCGAAACGGAAGAGTCCCACAAGGAGTCCGTACCGCCCAGAAGTCCGGAGATGGACAAAGAGGCGTATTGCCAGGCTGAACCGTCCCAGTAGCGCAAAGATGGATAGATATCGCTCACGAAGGCCAGGTTTTTACCTTCGTAATTGCCGACGCTCTGTCCAACCCAGGTGCCATATGTTCCGGATTCCCCGGTTCCCTGTTCCGTGTAAAGGCCGTAGAACGGACCGGAAAGGATTCCCGACTGCATCGTGGTCAGATATTTGCCGTTGGCGACGTTGCCGGTGATTTCGCCGTCGGCGGACCATTGACCGCTTGCGCCAGCGATCCAATATCCGGAGTCATAACTTTGATCGACATTATTATACAAGCTCAGATAACCGCCGAGATTTCCGTTCCATGAGGATGCTCCCGCCGGTTTTCCCGAAAATGTTCCGCCGCCATAGCCCAGTTTGAGGTCATAGACGCCGAAAGGAAGAGGCGTGGAACTGTTCATGAAGAACATCAAATCGCCGGAATACGCGTCGTTCGACAAAATACCTGTTCCGGCGAAACTTCCGCTGAGTTTGCCATCCATCTCTCCGTATGATGACGTGATGGAGGCGGGATCCAGACCGTTTACGATGGGCGCCAATGGCGTCAGGGCGCCCGTCGATTCCCAGAGACCGACGGCATAGGAATATTCAGCTTCCTCATATTCATTATATTGAATCCCCTGATTAAGCGGATAGACGCTTCCCGCGGCAATGCTCCCGGTCAGGAAGCCGGCCGTACTTTTTCCCGTCGTGGCGTCAGGCGGGGTCAGGTAAAGGGTCCGGATGGCGCCGGTGAAGTTGTCCGCGCGCCACAGGGCAGCTGAATAACCCGCGTAAATTCCTCCCGCGGTTGGGGTTTCGTTGATTTCCTTCGGGACGCTCCCCGCAAGAGCGGCGTTCCACAGGTAGGAAGCGCGCTTGTATTCGGTGTTGTCATAAACACTGAAAAGACCCATGGCGCTTATCGCGGTGGAGCTGCTCCAGGGGGTGGTTGTGCCGCCGAGAATGCCCGCGGCGTAACCGACTTCATACATCTGGCCCGAGGAATCCGTTAGGAGAACCCCCTCGTCAGCATAATAACCAAAGATGGAGCCGCCGCCCCATGAGGCGCTATGAGCCAGTTTCTGCGTTACATTGTACGTGCCGACGCTCTGGCCGATCCAGCCTCCGAACTGGCCGGATTCGTCTGTACCACCGACGTTGTAGAGACCGTAAAACGGACCGGAGAGAACACCCATGTAAAGCGGCGTCATGTAGCGGCCGCTCAACTGCCCGGAAATCGTTTCATCCGCCGCCCAGGTGCCCGTTATGTCGGCCAGATAGTAGAAAGGCGCGCCCATTTGCGTCGGGCCGACGCCGCCGACCTTAGCCGTCCAGGAAGAAGCACCGGGAGTTTTGCCGGTGAAAGAGTTTCCGGAACCGGTCATGACGTCGTAAATGCCCCAGCGCAGGGGTAAGATTCTTTCCACTTCCTGCTCGTATTCTTCGTCATAAACGAGAATCCGCTTGCCGTAGAACGTGGTCTGCAGGATACTGAATTGATTGAGGATGCTTCCCTGTCCGCCGAAGCTGCCCCCGGTGATGCCGAAGGCGATATCGTGGAAGACCTCGAGGTCGGCGGTTAATTCCGGATATAATGCAGCGAATTTAGGTGTCGGCGTCAGATCACCTTCGGCCTTCCACATGCCGATTTCGCTGTCGTAGGTTCCGCTGACGGCATTCCCGATGAGCCAGCCTGCCTGCCCGGCCGCGGTTTTGTAAATCGCGTAGGCCGAACCTTTCATCAGCCCGCCGTTCCAGACGCCGGCCGTGATGCCCGTGAATTCGGCATCCGCCGTGAAGATGTCCTCTACGATGGCACCCGTCAAGGCCTGTGCGGCGATGCCGGAATTCCAGAGGAGCGGTCCGGCAACCGTTTCACCCATAACGGGATAACCGTCACCATCCTCAACATATCCCATGGCCGTCATACGGCTCGTCTGGGACCAGAAGGGTGTTACACCGCCGGCCAGACCCGTTTCGTGGGCTGCCAGTTCCATGAAACTCTCTCGAGATTCCTCATCGTAGAAATTTCCATAAAGAGAGTTTGCATAATAATAGGCTGGATAATAGTAATACCGGTTGCTACCCCAGTCGCCGCTCCAGGAAAGAGGCTGGAGATTGTAGATTCCTGTGCCGATCGAACTGTAAGGATAGCTGACGCCGACCGTCGGTGACGTTTCCGGTGCAAAGGCATAAACGCCCTGGTAATCGAGACTCAACGTTCCCAGATAATAACGGTCGAGGTAGGTGAGGGAGCTGCTCTTCACTGTGGTATGGCCCAGAAGATCATCCGTAATCACCGCGCTCCCGAAAGCAAAATGGTCGCCCGGATCCCAGTAGTAGCTGTAATGGTAAAGGTTGATGTTCTTGCTGGTTTCACCCGTCGCGTTGATATAGGCGCCGTTGAGGGTCTGAGCGCCCCAGATGCCGAGGATGC